>NZ_JBQKUH010000002.1:0-238535 GCF_054968485.1 Leisingera sp. G5_S3_59_S7 | reverse complement strand
ACACGCTTAGTAAAACACACCCGGCGCGCAATTTCAGCTGGTCTTACTCAGAGGAAGAATAATAGCTTCCATTATTTAACAATATAGTTAATAATGGTCTCATGACTCCTCTGCTAAAATCCTTCGCCGCCCTGTCGGACGAAACCCGCATGTCGATTGTCGATCAGTTGATCAAGCAAGGCGAGCTACCCGCAGGCGATCTGGCACCCGGCGCCGGAATTTCAGCGCCGGCCATATCGCGGCATCTGAAGGTGCTGCGCGAGGCCGGGCTGGTGAGCCAGCGCGCCGATGGCACTAGGCGGCTCTATTCCGCCCGGCCCGAGGGCCTCAGGATGATTGCCGAATGGACCCAGTCCCGCAAAGCGTTCTGGGACGGCAGCCTGGACCGTTTGGAAGCGGCCCTGATGGAGGACCGTGCATGAGTGATTTGCAGTTGCGGAGAATCTTCCCAGTCAGCCCGGAAACATTGTTCGCGTGGGTGACCACACCGGACAAGCTGCTGAAATGGTGGGGACCGGAGGGGGTTAGCATTCCGGAACACGATCTGGACCTCAGCCGCACCGGGCCCTGGCATTCCGTCATGCAGAACAGCGACGGGCAGCGGTTCCATGTCTCCGGCCAGGTGACCCATGTGGATGTGCCGAGATCTGTCGGCTTCACCTGGGCCTGGCACGATGAGGACGACAGCCGCGGCGCAGAGAGCCATGTGACCTTCACCGTCGCTGCGGCCGGGGACGGCGCCATGCTTCTGATTGATCACCGCGATCTAAGTGACGATGAGATCGCCGCACGCCATGAAGAGGGCTGGACCTCGACCCTGCGCAAGCTGGAGACCCGGCTGGCCGCAGACACATGAAGCACACGTTTCACCGCAACCAAGGGAGAAGACCGATGCCAGAGTTCATTTTTGTCTACCACGGCGGCAAAACCCCGGAGAGCGAGGAGGAAGGCGCCAAGGTGATGGAGTCCTGGAAGAGCTGGATGGGCTCGATGGGCGATGCACTGAAGGTGCCGGGCGCCCCGGTAGGCATGTCCAAGACCGTCAGCGCTGGCGGCGTGGCGGACAATGGGGGCGCCAATCCGGTTTCGGGTTATTCGGTAGTCCAGGCGGTGGACCAGGACGCGGCCTGCGAGATGGCCAAGGGCTGCCCGATGGTGGTGGACGGCAGCGGCTCGGTCGAAATTGCCGAGATCATCGAGATGGAGATGTAAGAAGAAATGCCCCGGTCCTGAACCGGGGCATTTCATTTCAGAACAGCAGTTCCGCCGCGGGGCGGATTGAACCGCATTCCAGCCCACGTCGGCTGTAGAGAATCTTGTTCATGTATTTGCGGGTCTCCGGGTGTTCTGCGTCCAGCACGCCGAGGCTGACCAGCAGCGCCGCAATCGCACATTCGCTGGCGCGGGTGGTGCCATCTGTGATCTTGAGCGCCACGCCCAGCTTTTGTTGCGGCAGGATGGCGATAAATACCGCCTCGGCGCCGGTCTTGATTGCGACCTTGCCGCCCATCGCGCGCATCAGGTTGGTGCAGCAGCGGGTTTCGCCGGCCACCAGCTCAGGGTGCGCGGTCATTGCTGCGACCAGCTGCTGCGCCGCCTCGGATGCGCGGTCGGAGCGGTCCGCGGCGCTGGCAAACCAGGCCATCGAACGGGCCAGCCCGGTGACGGTGGTGGCAAAGTTCGGGGCCGAGCAGCCGTCGATTCCGTAACCGGGGCTGTCCTGGCCGGTGGTTTCCTCAAACGCCGCCAGGCAGGCCTGCTGCACCGGGTGATCCATCTCGATATATTCCGTCCCGGCGCCGAGGTACTGGGTCAGGGTCAGGAAACCCGCGTGCTTGCCTGAGCAATTGTTGTGCACCTGGCAGGGGCTGCTGTCGGATTTGATCAGTTCATTGCGGGCGGGAATGTCATCCGGCAGCTGCGGACCGCAGCGGAAATCGTCGTCCGATAGCCCCAGCTGATCGAGCCAGCTGTTCACCCGGTCCGTGTGGATAAGGGCACCATTGTGAGAGGCGCAGGCCAGCGCCAGCTGCTCGGAGGTGAGGCCGTAGCGCGCGGCGGCACCGGAGGTGATCAGCGGCAGCGCCTGGATCATCTTGGCCGAGCTGCGCGGATAAATCACCGCATCGGGGTCGCCCCAGCTGCGCACCACCTGCCCGGAGGCATCGCAGATGACGGCATGACCCAGATGCAGGCTCTCCAGCAGCGGGCCGCGCCAGACTTCGGCCATGGGCACAGGTTTCGGCATGATCTCTCCCCTTATGTTTTGTTGGCGAAATCCTGCCAAAACGCACTTTCGCCCGTGGTGCTTGTTACGTTAGTGTGCTTGTGTAGCGCAAGCGAGGGGATCGGGACCAGACAGCGGATGAAACGCTGCGGGCCCTTTGCTTGGTTTTGAGGTAAAAGAACAGTCTTGGAGTCGGGACAAATGGCATTGAAACTCGCCCGCGTGGCTGCGGGCCTGTGTCTGGCAGCATTGGCAACCACCGCATCTGCGCAGGAAACTTCGAAGAACCGGGTCGCCGCAAAGGTCGACTGGAGTGTGTTCGAAGGTGAAAGCCCGAGCGAATGCTGGGGCGTGTCCGCACCTAAGGAAACAGTGAACACCCGCGACGGCCGCGTGGTGGCGGTGCGCCGCAGCGAGATCCAGCTGTTTGTCACCTTCCGCGAAGACGCCACCCCCAAGGGCGAGGTGAGCTTTACCGGCGGCTATCCGTTTGCGCCCGGTTCCACCGTCAACCTGGCGATCGGCGACTCCGAGTATGAACTGTTCACCGAAGGCGAATGGGCCTGGCCGGCGACACCCGCGGATGACGCCAAGATCATCACCGCGATGAAGCGCGGCACCGATGCGGTGCTGACCGCGCGCTCCGCCCGCGGCACCCAGACCAAGGATACTTTCTCTCTGCTGGGCTTTACCGCCGCTGTGGAAGACGCCGAGAAGCGCTGCAGCAAGTAAGCGCTGTCCGCATCGGTTTTCAGTAAACCCCGGCCCGCGCCGGGGTTTTCTTGTTTGAAGGCCGCGAGGCGCGTAGCATGGGAACGGGAGGATTACGCCATGCTGCGCAGCGTTTTCGGTTTACTGTTTTTGCTGGCACAACCCGTTTTCGCCGACCCCTTGCTTGAGTGCAGCGATGCCGGCTCTCAGGTGGAAGTGGGCGAGTGCGTTGCCAAAGACGAGGAGCGCGTGGAGGCTGCGCTCGCCGCGGCATTGGGCTTTGCCATGGATGCTGCAGAAGAACTCGACAAAGCCACCGGCCGAAGCGCCGCAGTTTCTGCACTCGAGGCAGGGCAAACCGCTTGGGAGGCCTACCGGGCGGAGCATTGCGCCTTTGTCGGAGCGACATATGGCGGCGGCTCCGGAACGGGCATTGCGATCCGTTCCTGCTGGACAAAGCTGGGCCGCGCCAGGATTGATGAGCTGATGCGCTATGCCGGGTAGCCGCTATGCAAGCAATTTGGCAGGATTCCTTTTGATCTTCGGTCAGAATCCTATATAGAGCCGCATCCGCCCATCAGCATCGAGTCCGAAAGCCATGACCGCCAGCGCGCCGATCACTCAAGACGTATTGACCCTGCCCCGCAAGGATCCCGAGGGCGGCAAGATCAATCTTGTCGGCCTGACCCGCGATCAGATGCGCGAGGTGCTGATCGAACACGGCACGCCGGAGAAGCAGGCCAAAATGCGGGTCGGCCAGATCTGGCAGTGGATTTATCAGTGGGGCAAACGCGACTTTGGCGAGATGACCAACCTTGCCAAGGCCTACCGCGCGCAGCTGGCGGAGACGTTTGAAATCCGTATCCCCGAAGTGGTGAGCAAGCAGGTGTCGACCGACGGCACCCGCAAGTACCTGGTGCGCATTGCCGGCGGCCATGAGGTTGAGGTGGTCTATATCCCCGAAGAAGACCGCGGCACCCTGTGCATTTCCTCTCAGGTGGGCTGCACGCTGACCTGCTCCTTCTGCCACACCGGCACTCAGAAGCTGGTGCGCAACCTGACCCCGGCTGAAATCGTCGGCCAGGTGATGATGGCGCGCGACGATCTGGAGGAATGGCCCACGCCCGGCACCCCCAAGGAGGAAACGCGTCTGCTGTCGAACATTGTGCTGATGGGCATGGGCGAGCCGCTGTACAACTTCGAGAATGTCCGTGACGCGATGAAAATTGCAATGGACCCGGAAGGCATCTCCCTGAGCCGCCGCCGGATCACGCTGTCGACCTCCGGCGTTGTGCCGGAAATTGCGCGCACGGCGCAGGAAATCGGCTGCCTTTTGGCAATTTCCTTCCACGCCACCACCAACGAAACCCGCGACGTGCTGGTGCCGATCAACAAGCGCTGGAACATCGACGCGCTGCTGCAGGCGCTCGCGGACTACCCCAAGGCGTCAAACTCTGAGAGGATCACCTTTGAATACGTGATGCTGGACGGCGTGAACGACTCGGACGAGGACGCGCACCGGCTGATCGACCATATCAAGCGCTACAACATCCCGGCCAAGATCAACCTGATCCCGTTCAACGAATGGCCCGGCAGCCCGTACAAGCGGTCTTCGAACAACCGCATTCGGGCGTTTGCCAATATCATCTATCAGGCCGGCTATGCCTCCCCGATCCGCAAGACCCGCGGCGATGACATCATGGCGGCCTGCGGCCAGCTGAAGTCAGCGACCGAACGCGCCCGCAAGAGCCGCAAGCAGATCGAGGCCGAAGCCGGGATGAAGTGACCCGGCTCCGGCCCCTGCGCGGCAGGGTCCCCGGCTGCCTTAGGTAAAGAGAAAGTCGTCCTGGGTGAGTGTGCCGGTGAAGCCGGTAAGCTCTATCTCGTAGTGTCCGTAGTAGCTGATGAACGTGCTGCCGCCGCTTTGGCTGATCAACAGGTCACCGAACTCGTCCACAGAGGTGCCGGAGAATTCGATCCTGTCGCCGCCGCGCCCGAAATCCGTGATCACTTCCTGTTCGTAGTAATCAGCCGACACAAAAACAAAGGTGTCCGCGTGGCGGCCGCCTGTCAGCTGGTCCGATCCGTCGCCGCCGACCAGGCGGTCGCGGCCGTTACCGCCCACCAGCGTGTCATCTCCGGCTCCGCCGGAGAGAGTATCCCAGCCGCCGCCGCCAACCAGCTTGTCCGCCTCATTTGTGCTGCCGGAATATTCATCATCGTCCAGGCCGCCGATCAGGACGTCCGCTCCCTTGCCGCCGATCAGGCAGTCCTCGCCGTAGCCCCCGACGAGGGTATCCAGACCAGCGCCGCCAATCAGCCGGTCGCCGGCTTCGCGGCCAACCAGTGTGTCGCTGCCGCCGCGGCCTAGAATCTTGGTAGCCTGGCCGACCGCCAAAACGGTTTCAGCTGCGGTGCCGGTGTCGATCACGACCATGCCGCTGGATTTGACCCGCACGCTCCACTCTGCGGTACCCGCGCTGCTGCCGTAGATATGCTGCAGGGCCTGCACGTCAAAGGCTCCCAGCTCAGTCACGTTGTACCCGGCATAAGTATAGGTCATCACAGTGTTTGCCTGGGTATCCAGGTGATCTGCCAAAGTGGTGTCGCCGTCATGCGGATGCTTCAGTCCCAGCGCGTGGCCGATTTCGTGCAGAACAGTCTCATAGCCGAAAGACCCGGGCATAATATTGCCGCCCTCAATCGCCAGGCGGCCTTCGTTTGTCGAGTAGCTGCTGGCCCAGGGATAATCCGCCCACCCGGCTGCCGAACCGCCATCATAGCCAAAGACATTGATCATGGCCGGACCGTCGGTTTCGACGAAGATCACGCCTGAAGCTTCTTCAAACTCTTCCAAGGCCCTGCGGAAATATTCACGCTGCTGGCTGTCGAAGGCCCAATAGCTGGACGCCCCATAGGGGTCGCTGCTTGCGTCGCCCAGATCACTGGCGCTCGTGAAACTGTAGGTCACAACTGAGCTGGTCCCCAGATCAGCCAGGCTGTTCCAGCGGAAACTGTCGTTTGACGTGTACGCCAATAGCGCCGTGTAGTCTGTTACCTCGGACATCAAGTCTCTCCACTGTTCGACCGCCGGTAAGTTTTTGTTTGCAAATGTGGCCAAGTTTAGCCCGATTCCGGGCGAATTCCGTTCGCGTCTGGGGTGCAAATCTCAGATGCCTGAACACAGCTGCAATTCAATGAACATTATTTTCTATGCTGCCGCACGGGACTGCCGGGGCGAAAGACTGCCACCTGCTGTTCTGGCACTGTGGCGGGCTCTCTGTTGCCGGAAAGCACCAGTCAGCCGCCGCCCTATTTTTTCCCAAGACCGGCGCGAATTCCGCCATTTGCCCGGGACAGTTTCCAATACATGGACAAATGTTTTGAAAGGTAATCGTCTAATGGCACCGGTAGACAAGCAGGCCCCGCCCGTTGACCCCAGCGTTCTGGAACTGATCCGCAGCGAGCGGCAGAAAGCGCTCAGCCCGCGGGAGTGGAGATTCCGCCTGCGCGGATATGGCTACGCAGTGAAGACCGTGGCAGGCACCCCGGTTCTGACCCGGCTGACCACCGGGGACGAAATCGGCACGCTGCCGCCGGAGCTGGCCTGAGCCCGGCCGCAGCTGAGTTCAGTTTGCGCGCTCAGCGTTCGCGCCCGGGAAGGGTTTCGCGCGGCGGCGCCGGTTCCCAGTTGTCAATGATCTGAACCGCTTCCTGGGCGGTGTCGACCGCGCGGAACAGGTCCAGATCCTGATCGGAAATGGTGCCGGCATCGGCCAGCGCCTCCCAGTTGATGATCTTGTCCCAGAACTGCTTGCCGAACAGCAGGAAGGGCACCCGCTCCATGCGGCCCGTCTGGATCAGTGTCAGGCTCTCGAACAGCTCGTCCAGGGTGCCAAACCCGCCCGGGAACACGCTGATCGCCCGCGCCCGCATCAGGAAATGCATCTTGCGGATCGCGAAATAGTGGAAATTGAAGCTGAGATCCGGCGTCACATAGCCGTTGGGCGCCTGCTCATGCGGAAGAACGATCGACAGGCCGATGGAATGGCCGCCCGCATCCGCTGCACCGCGATTGCCGGCCTCCATCACACCGGGTCCGCCGCCGGTCACCACGACATTCTGACGACCACCGCTGCGCTTTGACTTTTCCGTCATCAGCCGTGCGAATTCACGCGCTTCATCGTAGAAGTGCGACAGATCTGCCAGCGTCTGGGTGCGCGCCTTATCCTTGTGCTCCGGATCCGGAATACGGGCGCCGCCGAACATCACGATGGTGCTTTCGATGCCGCGCTCGTTCAGCATCAGCTCCGGTTTCAGAAGCTCCAGCTGCAAACGCACCGGGCGCAGCTCCTCCCGGTACATGAACTCCTGATCAGCGAAAGCCAGACGGTAGGCAGGCGACCGTGTCTGCGGCGTGGCGGGCACATGCTCTGCCCGGTTCCGGTCGGTATGGGCATCGCTGAAACGGCTGTGGCGGTCTTCGGTCATGGGCAATCCAGGTAAAAAATTAAAGGACTTCCTTTGTAACCGCCCTCGGCCGTTAGCGCCAATCAAGAATGCATCAGAACGCGCCGTTCCGCTTGCGTCCGGACCCCGCGCGGCTAAGGTTCCGGAGCAGCAGGCAGGAGGGCAGCGCATGGACTGGCAGAAAGAAATCACCGCAGCGGCAGAGCGCATCCGCCCCCATGTGCAACGCACCCCGGTGATGCAAACACAGGGCTTCGGACTGCCGTTTCCGGTGGAGCTGAAACTGGAGCATATGCAGCACACCGGCAGCTTCAAGGCCCGCGGCGCCTTTAACACACTGCTGAGCCAACAGGTGCCGGCAGCCGGGCTGGTCGCCGCCTCGGGCGGCAATCACGGTGCCGCCGCGGCCTATGCAGCGCACCAGCTGGGCCACAAAGCGCGGATCTATGTGCCGGAGATGGCAGGCCCTGCCAAAATTTCCCTGATCGAACGCACCGGCGCCGATCTGCAGGTGGTGCCCGGCGCCTATGCCAACGCGCTGGAGCGGGCGGAGGCTTACGAGCAGGAAACCGGCGCCATGCAGGTTCACGCCTATGACGCGGTTGCCACCGTTGCCGGCCAGGGCACTTGCTTTGCCGAATGGCAGGCCCAAGGGCTGGAGGCCGACACACTGCTGATTGCCGTCGGCGGCGGCGGGCTGATCGGCGGCGCGCTGGCCTGGTTCCAGGGCTCCCGGAAGATCATAGCGGTGGAGCCGGAAACCTCCTGCGCGCTGAACGCGGCACTTGCGGCAAGACAGCCTGTCGATGTTCACGTCTCCGGCGTTGCGGCCAACGCCTTGGGCGCCAAGCGCATCGGCAGCATCTGCTTTGAGCTTGCGGCAACGCAGGGCATCACTTCTCTGACTGTGCCGGACAGCGCCATTACCGAAGCCCAGACGGCGCTCTGGCGCGATCGGCGGATCCTGGTCGAACCAGCAGGCGCAACGGCGCTGGCGGCGCTGATGTGCGGCGCCTACCGGCCGGCACCGGGCGAGCGGGTGGCGGTGCAAATCTGCGGCGGCAACATCGCCCCGGATCCGCTGGGATAATCCTTGCGGGTAGAGAGCCGCCCCGGTATCGCCATTACATGTCTGCAACCATTGCCGATACGATCTACCAGGCGTTGAGCGAGCGCATCATCACCGGCAGCCTGGCCGCCGGGGAAAAACTGCGCCAGGACCATATCGCCCGCGAGTTCGAGGCCAGCCATGTGCCGGTGCGCGAGGCGCTTTTGCGGCTGGAAGCGCATGGGCTGGCCAAATCCGAACCCCGCCGCGGCACCAGGGTCAGCGCGCTGGACCCGTCGGAGATCCGCGAAGTGATCGAGATGCGGGTGGCGCTGGAGGTGCTGGCCCTCACCCACGCGTTTGCCCGCCTGACACCCGGGGATATCGAGGCAGCTGAGGCCGCCCGGCTGGCCTGCGACGCAGCAGAGGACATGGCTAGCTGGGAGCGCCTGAACCGCACGTTTCACCGGGTGATCCTGGCGCCCTGTGCGATGCCGCGGCTGCTGGCCTCAATCGACGATCTGCATATCGCCGCTGCCCGGCACCTGTTTGCCAACTGGCAGCACCAGTGGACCCGCCGGGTGGACGCCGACCACGCCGCCATCGTCCAGGCGATGACCCGCCGCGATCCCGCCGCCGCCTGCGATACCCTGCGCCGCCACCTGCGCCGGGTGCGCTGACCGGCTGGAACCCCGCAAAACGCCGTCAGCAGCGGCAATTTGGACGCAATCCGGACATGACCTGCCGGCAGATTGCCGCTATGAAGCTGCGACTCAAACCGATGCCGGAGGAACCCCCATGTCCAACGCCCAGCTGGAAGCAGCGATCGAAGCCGCCTGGGAGGCGCGCGACACCATCACCCCCGCCACCACCGGCGAACAGCGTGACGCTATCGAAGACACCCTGAACGCGCTCGATTCCGGTCAGCTGCGGGTGGCCGAGAAGCTGGAAAGCGGCGACTGGCACGTGAACCAGTGGGCCAAGAAGGCCGTGCTGCTGGGCTTCCGCATCAAGGACATGGAAATCCAGGAAGGCGGCCCGCAAGCCGGCGGCTGGTGGGACAAGGTCGACAGCAAATTTGCCGGCTGGGGCGAAGCTGACTGGAAATCCGCCGGCTTCCGCGCGGTGCCGAACTGCGTGGTCCGCAAGTCCGCCTATATCGCGCCCGGCGCGGTGCTGATGCCCTCCTTCGTGAACCTCGGCGCCTATGTCGATGAAGGCACCATGGTCGACACCTGGGCCACCGTCGGCTCCTGCGCGCAGATCGGCAAGAACGTGCATCTCTCGGGCGGCGTCGGCATCGGCGGCGTGCTGGAACCGATGCAGGCAGGCCCCACCATCATCGAGGACAACTGCTTCATCGGCGCCCGTTCCGAGGTGGTCGAAGGCTGCATCGTGCGCGAAGGCTCGGTTCTGGGCATGGGCGTGTTCATCGGCAAATCGACCAAGATCGTCGACCGTGAGACCGGCGAAGTGATGTATGGCGAAGTGCCACCCTACTCCGTGGTTGTGGCGGGCTCGATGCCGTCGAAGAACAACATCAGCCTATACTGCGCGGTGATCGTGAAGCGTGTTGATGAGAAGACCCGCTCCAAGACCGGCATCAACGAGCTGCTGCGCGACTGATCCGCGCTGAAATTCTGAACGACAGGAACGCGCCCCTTGCCGGGCGCGTTTTTCTTTTGCCTCCGGCGGCAGGGGCTTTGCCCCAAACCCCAGGATATTTCCAGCCAGATGAAAACTAGATCCTCTATTCATCTGGCCCGGAGATATCCCGGGGTGAGGCCGTCAGGCCGAGGGGCAGCGCCCCTCCTATGCAAAACCCTTGCCGCGCAATAAGCCTGCCGCTAATAGTATTACATCTACACATAAGAGGGTCAGATGCAGACCATATTTGCCCAGCGCGCCCGCCTGCCTAAGGGATGGGCTGAGAACCTCCGGCTGACGGTTGAGAATAGCCGGATTTCGTCCCTGGAAACCGGTGCCGCGCCGCAGGCAGGGGATGCCAAGGTGGACGCGCTGCTGCCATCGCTGGGCAATCTGCATTCGCACAGCTTTCAGCGCGCCATGGCCGGGATGACCGAGTACCGCGCAGCTGGGAAGGACAGTTTCTGGACCTGGCGCGAGCTGATGTACCGCTTCATGGACCGCATCACCCCTGAACAGTATGAGGCTATCGCCGCGCTGGTCTTCATGGAAATGCTGGAAGCGGGCTACGCCTCCGTTGGCGAATTTCACTACGTTCACCACCGGCCCGGCGGCGCGCAGTTCGGGTCCATGACGGAACTTAGCGAGCGGGTGTTTGCCGCAGCCAGCCAGACCGGCATCGGCCTCACCCACCTGCCAGTGCTTTATAGCTATGGCGGGGCTGGAAAACAGGCTCTGAGCGGGGGGCAGCAGCGGTTTGGCAACTCAGTCGCAGAGTTCTCCGCGCTCGTCAGCCGCGCCCGCGAAATTGCCACACGGGACCTTCCGGAGGATGCGAGCGTTGGTATCGCACCTCATTCGCTGCGGGCCACTTGCCCCGAGGATCTGGCGGAGGTGCTGCAGATCCAGGACGGGCTGCCCGTGCATATCCACATCGCCGAACAGCCCAAGGAAGTGGCGGACATCAGCGGTTGGCTGGGCGCGCGGCCTGTAGAATGGCTGCTGGAAAACGTGCCCGTGGATGGCAAATGGTGCCTGATCCACGCCACCCATATGACCAGTGCTGAAACCATCGGCATGGCCCGCTCCGGCGCCGTTGCAGGCCTCTGCCCGATCACTGAGGCCAACCTGGGCGACGGCCCGTTCAACGGTGTGGAATACCTGGCGCATGATGGGGCCTTTGGGGTCGGGTCCGATTCTAACGTGCGGATTTCGCTGCCGGAGGAGCTGCGGACGCTGGAATATTCCCAGCGCCTGCGCGACCTGGCGCGCAACGTTCTGGTACCGGGCGAGGGCTCGGTTGGTGAGACTCTGTACCTGGGCGCGGCCAAGGGCGGGGCGCAGGCGCTGGGGCGCGATGGCGGGCGGATCGAGGAAGGCGCGCTGGCGGATCTGGCGGCAATTGACAGCGGCGTGCCCGCTCTTTGTGCGCTGGAGCCGGAGCAACTGCTGGACGGGCTCTGCTTTGCGGCAGGAGATGACACTGTGACCGACGTCTGGAGCGCAGGCCGCCATGTGGTGCAGCAAGGCCGTCATATCGCGCGGGACAGCGTGATTGCAGGCTACAAGACGGCAGTCAAAGAGCTGCTCTACAGCCTCTAAACTGGCAAAAACCGCACTTGGATGACAGCACCGCCGCCGGTGATCACCGCGCTGGCGGCGCTCTCCGTCACGACACCTTCTCCGGGGCCGAGACGGTCTGTACCTGCCATCTCCACGCTGCCGGAGACCACTAACAGCACTTGCCAGCTTTCCGGACCCGGAACTAGGCCGTCTGCCAGAATTCTGGGTTCTGCCGTCACCCGTCCCGGGTCGTAGATCACGTTGAACGCCCTGCAGGGCCCATCTCGCAAGCGGCAGTGCAAATCCACTCCGCCATCGAAGCACAGTGGCTCCAGAGGCCGGGCCTCCAGCTGCGTGCTGTCGTTGGACAGGGTGTGGCCAGCGCCTTCGACAACGCAATGGATACGGGCGAGTCCCGGAAAGGCGGAAAACGGGCCGCTTTGGGCGATTTCCGCCAGACTGAGGCGCCAGACCTTCCGGCCGCCTTCCTTGTGCACGGCCAGTTCGCGGGTCACACCGCCGCCGTTCTTCCAAGGCACTGCCTGAGCGGTTAAAGCGGAGATGCGCATCGGGCTATCCTTCTGACAATCGGATAAGCCCAGCCATAATGCGGAGAGGTGAAATACCGCAAGCCTTCCGTTTCCTGCTCAACCGGCCTGCGCTGCCCGCGCTATTTGATTGACCATCCCCCTGCCCCGGCGCTATGGCGGCGGCATGGAAAAGAAGAAACCCTCCCGCCAGCAAGTCTATACCCTGCTTGTCCAGATCGGCCGCAAGGACGGGGACGGGCTACCCGACGGTGCCACAGGTGCGGCGCTGATGATCTATGCCTCCGGCGTGGACGAAGCCGAGGCGGTGCGCGAGACCGTGGCGATCCTCAAACAGGCCGATACCGCGCCGCTGGATGTAACCGGTTATGGCACGCTGGAAGAGCGCGAGTCCGAGGGCCATGAGATCGGCGACGAGGAACGCGCGCTGATGCAGCGGGCATTGGAGGAGAACGCGGTGATCGTGGCGCAGATGACCCCGTTCTTCGACGGTGAGGAGCCGGTGTTCCACTGAGAGCCGGCCTCAGTTCTGGCTGCCGAACCATTTGCGGTAGAGGGTGTCGTAGCTGCCGTCCTCCTGCATCGCGAGGAGCGCCTGATTGACCTCCTCCACCAGCGGCGAGCCGGCCGGGAACACCAGGCCGTAATTTTCGCGCAGGAAGGGCTGGCCGATTGTGTGGCCGTATTGGTGGCCGCCCTGCTGGACGTAGTAATTCAGCACCGGCGCATCAAAGACTACAGCGGTCACGTCTCCACGTTCAAACCCTGCCAGCATGTCTTCCAGCCCGGCATAGGCGGAATAGTCGATCTCGCGCCGGTTCAGGAACCCGGCGGCGGTGGAGCCGTCGATGGTGCCTACGGATTTGCCATAGAGGTCGTTCACCGAGTTCACTGAGCCGCTGATCGCCTCCACCGTCATCACCGCAGTGATCTTGGCAACAAAGACCGAGACGATGAACAGCGAGGACACCACCAGCACCACCCCGAACACGCGCCCGACCGGCGTGCGCGGCACCCGTTCCTCAAACCCGCCGTTCACCACAAGGTTCAGCGCCCACCAGAAGGAGGGAAACCAGGCCTCTTTCAAGGGGCGGTCGAAATAGGGCTGGGCGCGGCGTTCAAAGGCCCACATCACCATGCCGCCGCCGAACAGCAGCAGAAAGGCGATGCCGATCGCAGCAGCCAGGTCCCAAGAAAGCAGCGCCCGCACCAGTGACGGCTGGCGGATCTCATCGGCCTGAATCATGATTTGCAGGCCGCTTTCGAAGATCGGCTGACTGAAGTCCATCAGCACCTCGCGCGAGGCGGTGATCGAGATATTTGCGGCGGCCAGATCGGCTTCGCCGCTGCGGACGCCGTCCAGCATGCCAGCAAAACTGTCCGTGCGGTTGATGCGGTACTCCCAGTCAAGCCGCTCTGCCAGGAGCTTGAGGAGTTCAAGCGAGAAACCGGTGTCGCGCCCCTCCGCCACCATCGAGAACGGCGGCCGGGTGACAGTGTTGACCGTCAGTACCTGCGCAGACAGCAATTGCCCCCACAGCAGGAGGAAGGCGGCGGTGATCAGGCGGAGGTACAGCACGGGAACGCTCGGATGGGCCTCTGGGACGGTTTTAACGTCCTTAGGCGGTTCGCCTTTTTCACGCAAGCGCCTTGGCGCGAAGGGGTAAACGCGTGGCCCGGGCACAGACGGGCGGCTGTGCGGCCTGCTTCCGCCGGAACCACGCGCGCGCGTCCGTCATGAAGACCTTGCACGGCTGCTGCAACCGCTCCGGCTGCGTTGGCATTTGCGTGAATTGCGCCGTGTGCCGATCCGCGCTAGGCCTGTGGCCAACGGAACATCAGGAGCCTGTCTATGCCGCAAACCGACCCCGCCCGCCTGACCGCCGATCTGATCCGCTGCCCTTCGGTCACGCCGGAAGAAGGCGGCGCTCTGGTGCTGCTGGAAAAGCTGCTGAGCGCGGCAGGCTTTGAGTGCACCCGCGCCGACCGTGGCGACGTCTCTAATCTGTTCGCCCGCTGGGGTGCCAAGGGGCACGCCAAAACCTTCGGCTTCAATGGCCATACCGATGTGGTGCCTCTGGGGGATGAAGCCGCTTGGACCATGCCGCCCTTTGGCGCGGAAGAGAGAGACGGGTTCATGTACGGCCGCGGCGCCACTGACATGAAATCTGGGGTCGCCGCCTTTGCTGCTGCTGCCATTGATTTCGTCAAGGAGACCCCGCCGGATGGCGCCATCATTCTGACCATCACCGGCGACGAGGAAGGCGACGCGGAAGACGGCACCACTGCGCTGCTGGACTACATGGAGCGCCAGGGTGAGAAGATGTCGGTCTGCCTGGTGGGTGAACCCACCTGCCCGAATGAGATGGGCGAGATGATCAAGATCGGCCGCCGCGGTTCCCTGACTGCCTGGTTCACGGTGACCGGCGTGCAGGGGCATTCCGCCTATCCGCACCGCGCCAACAACCCGCTGAATGCAATGGCGCGGCTGATGGACCGGCTGGCCAGCCATGAGCTGGACCAGGGCACCGAGCATTTCGATGCGTCCACCCTGGCCGTGGTCACCATCGACACCGGCAACACCGCCACAAACGTGATCCCGGCGCAAAGCCGCGCCACTGTGAACATCCGTTTCAACGACGCCCATTCCGGCGCCGGCCTGACGGAGTGGCTGCAGGAGGAGGCGGACAAGGTTGCCGCGGAGTTCGGGCTGGAGATCGGGATGAAGGTGAAAGTCTCCGGCGAGAGCTTCATCACCCCGCCAGGGCCACTGTCGGATCTGGTCGCACAGGCGGTTGAGACGGAGACGGGCCGCAAGCCGGAACTGTCGACCACCGGCGGCACTTCGGATGCGCGGTTTGTGAAAAATCATTGCCCGGTGGTGGAGTTCGGCCTGGTCGGCAAGACGATGCACCAGGTGGATGAACGGGTCGAGGTCGCGCAGATCCATCAGCTGAAATCCATCTATGCCCGCATTCTGCAGGACTACTTTGCGAGCGTCTGATTTCACGTGAAACGCACCCTGATCATCATGGTCAAGGAGCCGCGTCCCGGCCGGGTCAAGACCAGGCTGGGCCGGGACATCGGCAGGATCCCGGCCACCTGGTGGTTCCGCCACCAGTCCGCCCGGCTGATCCGCTCCCTGCGCGATCCACGCTGGCAGATTGTATTGGCAGTCGCGCCCGATACTGCAGTGTTTTCTAAAGCCTGGCCTGCAGACATGCCCCGCCTGCCGCAGGGAATTGGCGATCTGGGCGCACGCATGAAGCGGGCGCTGTCCGGCCTGCCGTCCAGGCAAAAAGGTCCCGTCTGCCTGATTGGCGCCGATATCCCGGGTATCACCCGCGCACATACCGCCCGCGCTTTCTCAGCCCTTGGCAGCCACGATGCGGTATTCGGACCCGCAACGGACGGCGGTTACTGGCTGGTGGGGGTCAAGCACCCCGGCCGCATGCCCCGCGGCCTGTTCGAAAACACCCGCTGGTCCACCGAACATGCGCTGGCAGATACTCTGCGCACCTTGCCCGGCTGGCGCATTGCGCTGACGGATACCCTGCAGGACGTCGACACCGCGGCTGACCTGCCACAGCGCTGAGTCGTGCTTTTCACCATGACGCCGCCCCGCCGCCGTGCTACGCGGGAAACATGAGCCGTATTCCATCCAAGGCCGAGATCCTCGACTGGATCTCCGCCAACCCGACCCATACCTCCAAACGCGACATCGCCAAGGCCTTTGGCATCAAGGGCGCCGACCGCATCGACCTCAAGCGCATCCTCAAGGAGCTTGAGGCCGAGGGCCACTTGCAGAAGCGCAAGAAGACCTACCGCGACCCGGACCAGCTGCCGCCGGTGACGGTGCTGCAGGTGAAGGCGCCGAACGAGGACGGTGATCTGTATGGCCGCCCGCTGGAATGGCATGGCGAGGGGGTGGAGCCGATCATCCTGATCCTGCCCAAAGCCTCGGATCCCGCCCTGGGCGAAGGCGACAAGATTCTGGCCAAGCTGCAAGCGGTGCCGGATCAGGACCACAACTATGAGGCCCGGCTGATCCGCCGGATCGGCACCAGCGCGAAAAGGGTGCTGGGCATCTTTCGCGCGGGGTCCGAAGGCGGACGGATCGTGCCGATCGACAAGGCAGCCTCGACCGAATGGACGGTGGCGCCGGATGCCGCAAAGGACGCCCGGGACGGGGAACTGGTCGAGGCCGAACAGGCGGGACCCAAGGGCCGCATGGGCCTGCCCCGAGCCCGCATCGTGGAACGGCTGGGCGACCCTGCCGCGCCCAAGGCGGTGTCGCTGATCGCCATTCACCAGCATGGCATTCCCGACCACTTCCCCGACAAGGTGGTGGCTGAGGCCGACACGGCCAAGCCAATGGGACTGAAGGGCCGCGAGGATCTGCGAGATCTGCCGCTGGTCACCATCGACCCGGCAGATGCGCGCGACCATGACGACGCCTGCTTTGCCCATGCCGACGACGACCCCAAGAACCCGGGCGGCCATGTGATCTGGGTGGCGATTGCCGATGTGGCGACCTATGTGCGCCCGGGTTCGGCGCTGGACCGCGAGGCGCGCAAGCGCGGCAACTCCAGCTATTTCCCCGACAGGGTGGTGCCGATGCTGCCCGACCGGCTGTCGGGCGATTTATGCTCTTTGCACGAAGGCGTGCCGCGCGCCTGTATCGCAGTGCGGATGCAGGTCGATGCCGAGGGCAACAAACTCGGGCACAAGTTCGTGCGCGGGCTGATGCGCTCTGCCGCCTCGCTGAATTATGCCGAAGTGCAGGAGGCGCAGGACGGCAGCCCCAACGAGAAGACCGCACCGCTGCTGGAGGATGTGATCAAGCCGCTGTTTGCCGCGTATAAGGCTCTAACAAGGGCAAGAGCCGAACGCGAGCCGCTGGATCTGGACCTGCCCGAGCGCAAGATCGTTCTGGATGATGATGGCCATGTCACGTCGGTCGCCTTCCGCGACCGGCTGGATGCGCACAAGCTGATCGAGGAGTTTATGATCCTCGCCAACGTGGCCGCTGCGGAGACGCTGATTCAGAAGCGTTCGCCGCTTCTGTTCCGGGTGCATGAAGAGCCCGCACCCGAACGGCTGGAGGCGCTGCGGGAAACCGCGCGCGCGGCAGGCCTCAACCTGGCCAAGGGACAGGTGCTGCAGACCCGGCATCTGAACGCGCTGCTCAATCATGCGGCGGGGACGGATGATGCGGAGCTGATCAACATCTCCACCCTGCGGTCGATGCAGCAGGCCTATTACAATCCGGAAAACTTCGGCCACTTTGGCCTGGCGCTGCGCAACTACGCGCATTTCACCTCGCCGATCCGCCGCTATGCCGATCTGATCGTGCACCGCTCGCTGATCTCGGCGCACGGCTGGGGCAATGACGGGCTGACGGAGGAAGAGATTGAGCGGCTGGAAGAAACCGCCACCCATATCTCCGACACCGAGCGGCGCTCGATGATTGCGGAGCGGGACACCACTGACCGGTATCTGGCGTCTTACCTAAGTGAGCGGGTCGGCAATGAGTTTGAGGGCCGGATCAGCGGCATCGCCCGTTTCGGCGCTTTTGTGAAGCTGGATGAGACCGGAGCGGACGGGCTGGTGCCAGTGCGTTCGATCGGGCGGGAGTTCTTCCATTTCGACCCGCAGGCCGGCACGCTGACCGGGTCCGACACTGGACTAACCCTGGCCATCGGCCAGCGGGTGACGGTGCGGCTGACCCAGGCGGCGCCGGTGACCGGCGGGCTGGAGCTGGAGCTTCTGGCGCTGGAGAATGCGCCCATGCCGTCCGGAGGCGGCCAGCGCGGCCGCCGCAGCCCGGCGGGCCGGACTGTCAAGCGCAAGGCAGCGAAATCCAAGCACAAGACCGCCAAGGTGAAGCGCAAGGTGGAACGCAAGCGGCGGAAATGACCAGCTGTCCCCACAGGGACAGACCGCAATCTTGTCAGGCCGGAATCTCCAGAGGCGGGCTGATGCGGTAGGTCAGCGCCCGCTTGATCAGCCATCCATGGCGGATCGGCTCGACCTCTGCCGGGTGGTTGAAGAGTACTGCGCGGGTGCCCTCGAACCGGTCCCAGGCCGGGAAAGCCGCAGCGAATTCCGGGATCAGCCGGCTTTGGCAATGCACAAACAGGGCAAAGCGCGCGCCCTTGGGTATACCCAGCCGGATCGTGGAGCCGGCCTTGGTTTCCGGTGTGAGGTAAGAAGGCTGGCCCCAGCGCAAGGCTTCTTCGATCCTCCCGGCCTCCGGCGTTTGCGCGGCGGTGTCAAAGATCAGTTGCCGCAGCACCAGCAGGCCAACCCGGGCCTGACTGTCCGGCACATCAAACGCGGCTTCGATTTCGGGACTGGCAAAGGGCGGGATCATGGCAGCGGCACCGTTTCAAACACGCGTTTAACATAAGGCTTGAGCACCGTATCGTCGAGAATGCGGGCCACCAGATCTGTGCGGACCGGGGTTGTCCCCATCGCCTGCAGCATTGAGGCGACGCTGAAATCGGCGCTGGAGATCTGCGGCCCGAACAGGAAGTCCTGCCCCTTCAGCAAAGCGGTGATAGCCTGCAGGTCCTGTTCAACACGCTGGTTCCGCTCGTCCTCGCTGAACCGCGCGGTGCCCTGGAACACCAGACCGTTATGCACCGAGCGGCGGATGGCGCCGGTGACCGGGCGGCGGATCAGGGCGGGAATTTCATGGAAGTACTTGTCGCGAATCGTGGGCCAGACCGCGTCATTGTCCCAGCGGTCGCGCACCACGTGGAAATAGAGCGTGTCCTCCGCCATCCGGATCAGCATCTGGGCCTGCGCCCGGTCCCGCGCACCGAGGGCGGCGTCAAAGTCGGTGCCCTGCTGCTCCAGCCAGGCGCGGATGGCGCTGCTGTCCGGCACCAGCCCGCCGGGCGTGCGCAGCACCGGCAGCTTGCGGTGCGGCATCCCGCGGGGGTCATTCAGGTCTTCACGGGTCCAGTTTTTGCCGGAGAATGTCAGCAACAAAGCCGCTTTGACGCAAAACGGGCTGAGGCTGAAAACGGCGCCGTTGCGGGGATAGGTCAGTAGGGTCAGCATGGGAGGCTCCTGTCGTGTCGGGTTGCGGGCAGACTAGATCCGCATGGTGACAAAAACTGTCATCAGGCGTAGAGAGAATAGGCTATGTCCCGCACTCACCGCCTCTTTCAGCTGATGCAGGCCCTGCGCCTGGGCCCCGGTCCGCATACCGCCGCGGAACTGGGCCGCGACCTGGGCGTTTCGGCCCGCAGCATACACCGCGACATTGCCACGCTGCGCGAGATGGGGGCGGTGATTGATGGCGAGGCGGGCTATGGCTTTACCCTGATCGAGGACAATGCGCTGCCGCCGATGGGCTTTCGCGACACTGAGCTGGAGGCGCTGGTGCTGGGACTGCGCGAGGTGGAGCTGATCGGCGATCCGGAACTGGCGACCGCGGCCTCGGAAGCATTGCGCAAGCTGCAGGCGCGGCTGCCGCCCCGGCAGGCGCACCGGCTGCGCCATGCGGTGCTGGCACCCTACCGGTTCGAGCGCCCGGTGCCGCCGGCGATTTCGGCACAGGACCTGCGGCAGGCGGCCTGGGACGAGGTGGAGGTGCGCTTTGGCTATACCGATGGCTATGGTGCGGTGACCGAGCGGCAGGTGAAACCGCTGAGCGTGGTCTATTTCGACCGCTCCACCGTGCTGATTGCCTGGTGCGGCCTGCGCGACGCCGTGCGGGTGTTCCGGCTGGACCGGATGCGGGAGCTGGAAGTGACAGACCAGAGCTTCCGCCCGCACCGGGTGCCCATGCTGCGGGATGCACTGGAGCAAATGCGCGAGGAACGGCAGGCGGCAGCCCGCACATGCAAGGACTGACCTCTTTACCCGGGCCCCGCCGCCGCTAGACTGGAGGCGAGCAGTGTATAATGAGGTGCATCATGCGCAGATGGGTTGCAGCGTCCCTGGTGGCAGGCGGAGCAATGGCGGCAGAAGCCGCGCCGGACAATTCCCTTAGGCCCGCTCAGCGGCCGGAAGCGGTCAAACAGGAGGCGCAGGATGAGAGCTATCAGCTTGCATCGGCGGCCACGGCCATGAGGCCCGCGGCGCGACCAGCGGCCCCCAAAGCGGTGCAGCCGGAGCCGGCTGCGGCAGAGCTGAACTTCCAAGGCTGGATCAATGGGTTCCACGACCGCGCCCTGGCCCAGGGCATCAGCGCGCCGGTGCTGGAGAGCGCCTTTTCCGGGGTCCGCTATGATCCGGAAGTGATCCGGCGTGATCGCAACCAGTCGGAATTCACCAAAACGATCTGGGAATACCTGGACAGCGCAGCCTCTGAGCTGCGGGTGAAGAACGGCAAGGCGGCGCTGCGGCAGCACCAGGCGCGGCTTGAACAGATCGAGGCCAAGTACGGTGTCGAGAAAGAGATCGTAGTGGCGGTTTGGGGGCTGGAGAGCAGCTATGGCACCTTCCGCGGCAAGATGGATGTGATCCGCTCGCTGGCGACTTTGGCCTTTGACGGGCGGCGCGGCGCGTTTTTCGAGAGCCAGCTGGTGGCAGCGCTGAAGATCCTGCAGGCGGGCGACGTTGCCGCCCGCAAGATGACCGGCAGTTGGGCCGGGGCCATGGGGCACACCCAGTTTATCCCGACGTCCTACCTGGATTACGCGGTGGACTTCACCGGCGACGGCAAGCGCGACATCTGGTCGGACAACCCGGCGGATGCGCTGGCCTCAACCGCGGCATACCTCAAGCAGTTCGGCTGGGTGAAGGGCCAGCCCTGGGGCGTGGAGGTGGCGCTGCCCAAGGGGTTTGACTACACCCTTGCCGACAGGGACATCGAGAAACTGCCCTCCGAATGGGCGGCCCTTGGCATCAAGGGACTGGACGGGCGCGCGGTGCGCGATCACGGCAAAGCCTCCATCCTGCTGCCGGCGGGCAGCGCGGGGGCGGCCTTTATGATCTTCCAGAATTTCGCCGTGCTGGAGCGCTACAATACTGCGGATGCCTATGTGATCGGGGTCGGGCATCTGGCCGACCGGATCAAGGGCGGCGCGCCGATCCAGGGCAGCTGGCCGCGCAGCGACCGGGCCCTGACCCGGTCGGAGCGGGAGGAATTGCAGCAGCGACTGACCTCTGCCGGTTTTGATACCGAGGGGGTCGACGGGCGGATTGGGCCGAAGACGATCGGTGCGGTGCGAGCCTATCAAGTGGCCAATGAGTTGACACCGGATGGATATGCCTCACCCCGGCTGTTGCAGCTGTTGCGGTAAGGGGGGCGCGGAGGGGGCCAGCCCCCTCTTGGCCTAGCGGCCAATTCACCCCCGGGATATTTTCAGCCAGATGAACAAGGGAAAGGCCCCGCTTGGCGGGGCCTTTTAGGTTTTTCATCCTGTGGTTGGCGATTAACTGGGCGACATACCACGCAGGCGTTCAGAGCGGCGGCGCAGCATCTCGACCGTGGTCAGAAGCGCAATGGAAATCACCACCAGGATCGTTGCCACCGCAAGGATGGTGGGCGATATCTGCTCGCGCAGGCCGATGAACATCTGCCAGGGCAGCGTCTTTTGCCCGGCCGAGCCGACGAAGAGCACCACCACCACCTCGTCAAAGGAGGTGATGAAGGCAAAAAGGCCGCCGGAGATCACGCCCGGCAGGATCAGCGGCATCTGCACCCGGAAGAAGGTGGTGACAGGCCCTGCGCCCATGTTCGCCGCCGCGCGAGTCAGCGAGCGGTCGAAGCCCACCAGGGTGGCCGTGACGGTGATGATCACGAAGGGGATGCCCAGCGCGGCGTGTGCCAGTACCACGCCGAGATAGGTGCCTTGCAGGCCGATCCGGCTGTAGAAGAAATACATGCCCGCAGCGGAGATGATCAGCGGCACGATCATCGGCGAGATCAGGATCGCCATGATCGCGCGGCGGAACGGCACATGCGGCTGGCTGAGGCCGATGGCCGCCAGGGTGCCGAAGCCCACCGACAGGAGTGTCGCCATCGGCGCGATCCTCACCGAATTCCACAGCGCCTGCTGCCAGTCGTCGTTGGTGAAGAAGTCGCGGTAGTGCTTGAGCGAATAGCCTTCGGGGTCGAAGCGCAGCATCTCCGGGGTGAAGGTGAAGAAGTCCTGAGCGTTGAAGCTGAGCGGCATCACCACCAGGATCGGCGTGATCAGGAAGACAAAGATCACCCCACAGATCACCCTGAAGGTATAGTGCCACAGCACCTGCCCCGGGGTGAGATACGGCGCCAGATGGGCGCGGTAGCGGGAGGTTGCGATCCAGAACACGAACCAGCCGGCGAACCAGCCGAACAGCGCGCCGATCACCGCGGCAACAAAGCCGCCAAGAACGAAACCTGCTGCCGCGAAGACCGCAATCAGCAGCCAGCGCAGCGGGGTTTCCTTGTCCGTCATGCTGGCAAAAACGAAGCCGATCACGCCCAGCAGCGCTGCGCCGATCAGCACCCCCATAAGGCCGGAGCCCTGGGCGGTGCCGACGAAGAGGCCGAAGAAGGCCCCCGCGGCGGCGGCAGTGGCCGCAGTGAAGCCGGGGGTTTGGTTTTCAACAGGTGTCAAAGCCATTTCGGTTATCCCAGTTTCACGTTGTCGATGCCGACGATCTTGTCATAGGCCCAGTAGAGCGCCAGGACGATCACCAGCAGGATGGTGCCGAGCGCGGCCGCAAGACCCCAGTTCAGCGACTGCGAGATATGGTAGGCGATCCGGTTGGAGATGAAGACACCTTTGGTGCCGCCGACCAGTTCCGGCGTGATGTAGTAGCCGATCGCCAGGATGAAGACGAGGATCGAGCCCGCGCCGATGCCCGGCACCGACTGCGGGAAGTAAACCCGCCAGAAGGCCGTCCAGTTGGTCGCGCCCAGCGATTTCGCTGCCCGCAGGTAGGAGGGGTTGATGGTCTGCATTACCGAATACATCGGCAGGATCATGAACGGCAGCAGGATGTGGGTCATCGCTACAATGGTGCCGAACTGGTTGTTGATCATAACCAGCCGGTCGCTGTCGCCCACCAGGCCCAGCCAGACGAGGGTGTCGTTAATCACGCCCTGCTGCTGCAGCATCACTTTCCACGCCGAGGTCCGCACCAGAAGCGAGGTCCAGAATGGCAGCAGCACCAGGATCATCAGCAGGTTCGCAGTGCGCGACGGCAGGTTGGCCAAGATCCAGGCCACAGGGTAGCCAAGCACAATGCAGCTGCAGGTGATCGCCAGCGACATGATCAGCGTGCGCATGAACAGGGTGCCGTAAATGCGCTCGTCCTCGGGGCGCAATTCGGGGCCGTCCGGGCTTTTCTGCAGGTCGGCGGCGTTCAGGAAATAGCCATTGGTGTATTTGCCCGCATAGGTCTTGAGCGTGCGCCAGACCTCGGGATCGGCCCAGTCCTTGTCCATTTTGACGAAGGCGTCACGGGCGGATTCGGTTTCCATCTGGCCGGATTCGATCAGGGCCGCGGCTTCCTGCAGCAGACGCTGTGCGTCGCCGCTGAAGGCCTGTGCCGCCTGCGGGTTGGCCGCCAGATCGGAATGAAGCGCCATATAGACCGGTGCCCAGGGCTCTTCCTCGGTGGGGCTGTCGTTGTCCTCTTCCTGGATAGTGCGCGCAAAGCTCAGATAGGTATCGCTGGCCTTGGGCAGCGCTTCACGGGCACTGTCAGACAGCTGGAACGGCGGTTCGGTTTCGCCGTCCGCGCGGCTGGCCAGCCACTCCGGGTCGGCAAAGACCGACATAAAGGTCTGCGGCTCCTCCCAGGCGGGGTCAAGTGCTTCGAATTGTTTCAAATAGCCCTCGCCGACGTCGTCGACGCGGCGGCCCGCCTTGCGGAACAGCGAGGAGATGCCGGGTGTTTCGTAATTCAGACGGGTGCCGACGCGGGTATGCCGCTTGCGTTCGGCCGCCACGACGAGGTCATAGGCCAGCGCCTCGAAAACCGCCTCAGGAGGCGTTTCGCCGCTGTCTGCGTCCCAGTCCTGCACCGCCACCACGGTCTGCGGAAGGGTGTCCTGCACGATGCGGTTCTCGACCGAACGGAACAGCATGTCCGCGATCGGGAGAATGAAGGTCAGCAGGACAAAGAGCAGAAGCGGCGCGATCAGCATCAGCGCGCGGATCTTCTGCATCCGGAGGGCCCGGGCGAGGCTGCGCTTCAGCGGCGTGCCGTCGGCGGCCAATACCGGACCGGATTGGGTGATGTCACTCATGGGGTTCCCCGTCGGGTCTTTTATTTTGTGGGGCGGGGGCCTGCGCATGGCGGCCCCCGCCGGGCCTCTCATCAGGAGGTCAGATTACTTGGCCAGCCATGCCTGGAACTTGGCGTTCAGGTCATCGCGGTTGTCTGCCCACCATTCGTAGTCATAGACGTGGACATTGGCGGAGTTCGCCGGGTCTGTCGGCATGTGCGGCGCCATGTCGATGCCCAGTTCGGCGTGCTTACCAACCAGCGCTGCCGAAGAGGCACGGGCCGGACCGTAGGAAATGTAGGCAGCCTGGTCAGCCAGACGCTGGGTGTCGGTGGCGAACTTCAGGAAGTCCATCACACGGGCCTTGCGGTCTGCGGGCAGGCCTGCCGGGATCACCCAGCCGTCGAGGTCAAAGGACTGCATGTCCCAGAGCATTCCGATCGGCTGGCCCTGCTCGGCGATTGCCGAGAACAGACGGCCGTTGAAGGTCGAGCCCATTACAACTTCGCCATCGGCCAGCAGCTGCGGGGTTTCGGCGCCTGCGGTCCACCAGACCACCTGGTCCTTGATGGTGTCGAGCTTGGCCAGCGCCTGGTCAACACCTTCATCGGTGCCCAGCACGTCATAGATCTCGTCCTTGGCCACGCCGTCGCAGTACAGAGCCCATTCCATGTTGTCGATCGGGCGCTTCTGCAGCGAGCGCTTGCCCGGATATTTTTCGGTGTCGAAGATCGCGCAGACCGAATCTGGCTGGTCGATCAGGTCCGTGCGGTAGCCGAAGGTGGTCGAATAGACGATCTGCGGCACGAAGCAGTCGCTGACGATCAGGTCGCCGAAATCTTCGGAGGCCGGGGTGCCGTCGGGCGCTTCTGCCAGAACCTCGTCATGATCAATTTCTTCCGCCAGGCCTTCGTCGCACAGGCGCATGGAGTCGGAGGCCACGGCATCCACCAGGTCCCAGGTCACATTGCCGGCTTCGTTCATCGCACGGATTTTGGCCACGGCTTCGGCCGAGCTTTCATCCCAGATGATTTTCACGTCGGGGTTCTGCGCCAGGTAAGGCTCGACATAGGCCTTGTGCTGGCTGGCCTGATAGGCTCCGCCCCAGGATACCAAAGTCAGCTCATTGGCCATTTCTTCGGCAAAGGCCGAAGGGGCGCAAAGGGCGGTGGTCACCGCCAGTGCAGACAGTTTGCTGATTTTCATAGAGAGTCTCTCCTTGTTGAATTTCACAAATGTGAAGCCCCCGGTCGTTCTTCTGCCGGGGGTTCGGCGCGCGCGGATCAGGCGTCCAGCGCGCGGCAGTCTTCCGGCAGCCAGCCGATTTCGATCTGCTGACCGGGCTGCAGCCGGACTTGGTCCGGGGCATTCCGGGTCTTGATGATGAATTCATCATTGCCGGCCACCCGCAGACGGGTACGGAAGATGTCGCCCATATAAATGAACTCCAGCACTTCCGCCTTAAGTGTATGGACGCCTTCCTGCAGGCGGTCCTTGTTGTATTCCACCCGTTCGGGACGGATCGACACGCGGGTGCGCTCGCCAGGTTGCGAGACGTTGACCGGCTTGCAGTCGATCAGCTCGCCATCGTCCAGCTGCACCAGTGCAATGCCGTTGTTGATTTCCTTGACGGTGCCTTCCAGCGTGTTGTTTTCACCGATGAACTGAGCAACGAAGCTGTTTTCCGGGCTTTCGTACAGCTGGTCCGGCGGCGCAATCTGTTGAATGCGGCCATCATCGAACACGGCGACGCGGTCCGACATGGTCAGCGCTTCGGTCTGGTCGTGGGTCACGTAGACCACCGTAATGCCCAGGCGGTGCGCCAGATGGGTGATCTCAAACTGCATCTTCTCGCGCAACTGCTTGTCGAGCGCGCCCAGCGGTTCGTCCATCAGCACCAGCTCCGGTTCGAACACCAGGGCGCGGGCCAGGGCGATCCGCTGCTGCTGGCCGCCGGACAGCTGGGCCGGGCGGCGGCCGCCAAAGGCCCCCATTTCCACCATGTCCAACGCCCGCTTCACCTTTTCCTCGCGCTCGGACTTGCCCATGTTGCGGACTTCCAGCGGGAAGGAGAGGTTTTCCGCAATCGTCATATGCGGAAACAGGGCGTAGTTCTGGAACACCATACCGATGCCGCGCTTGTGCGGCGGGATGTTGTTGATCGAGGTCCCGTCCAGGCGGATGTCGCCATGGGTCGCGGTTTCAAAACCGGCCAGCATCATCAGGCAGGTGGTTTTCCCAGACCCGGACGGGCCAAGCATTGTCAGAAATTCGCCCTTGGGCATTGTGAGGTTGAGATCTTTGACAACGAGATTTTCGCCATCGTAGCTCTTTTGGACGCGTTCGAATTCAACGAACGCATCAACGTTTGACGCATCAGCCAAAGCAGGCTCCCCGTAGTTTTGTCATCCGGCAGATTTTCTCTGCGCTTGTTCGAAGTTAATCACACCAAAGCTACCAAGCGCTAGGTATGAAAAAAATATTCTTTCAGAGGCCGGGGTACGAATTTCATACTTCGGTCCCATCCCCGTGCGGAAAAGAATATCCTTACGGAACCCTAGTCCGGTTGCACAAGGTCAGATCGGACATTTTGCGACACCCTTCAGACATTTTGCGCCGCATCACTCAAATCAATAGCCGGAAAACGACGCTTCCCAAGCTTTCACCGAAAAAAAGGCCCGGCAGACAGGCTGCCGGGCCGCAATGAGTCGCAAGCTGAACCGGAGCGGTTGCGGCTGCGGACAGGGGAATCAGGCGCTGTGCAGCAGATCCTGCGCCTTCAGCTCGGCATAGCATTCATCCAGCGATTTGGCGGCACGCTCAATCAGCACGTCAATCTGCTCCGGGGTGATCACCAGCGGCGGCGAGATGATCATCCGGTCGCCCACATGGCGCATCACAAGATTGTTGGCAAAACAGCGCTCGCGACAGATGTACCCGACGGTGCCCGCATCAGACGCAAAGGCCGCACGGGTTTCCTTGTTCGGTGTCAGCGCTATCGAGCCCATCATGCCGACGATCTTGGCCTCGCCCACCAGCGGGTGGTCGATCAGCGCTTCCCATTTCTGTTTCAGATAGGGGGCCGCAACGTCGCGCACATGACCCAGGATGTTCTCCTCCTCCAGGATGCGCAGGTTTTCCAGAGCCACGGCCGCCGCCACAGGGTGGCCGGAGTAGGTATAGCCGTGGTTGAACTCATCACCCGCAATCACGGAGGCGATCTCATCGCTGACGATGGAGCCGCCGATGGGCGCATAGCCGGAGCTGAGGCCCTTGGCGATGGTCATTATGTCGGGGCGGATATTCAGGGTCTGGCTGCCGAACCAGTTGCCGGTGCGCCCGAAGCCGCAGATCACCTCATCCGCAATCAGCAGGATTTCATACTTGTCACAGATGCGCTGGATTTCCGGCCAGTAGCTGTCCGGCGGCACGATGACGCCGCCCGCCCCTTGCACCGGCTCCGCAATGAATGCGGCGACGCGGTCTTCGCCCAGTTCCAGAATTGCCTCTTCCAGCTCACGCGCACGCTGCAGGCCGAATTCCTCCGGCGGCATGTCGCCGCCCTCGGCCCACCAGTTGGGCTGGTTGATGTGGTGGATGTCCGGGATCGGCATGCCGCCTTGCGCGTGCATGCCGCTCATGCCGCCCAGGGATCCGCTGCCGACGGAGGAGCCGTGGTAGGCGTTCTTGCGGCTGATGATGACGGACTTTGACGGCTTGCCCTTCAGCGCCCAGTAATGGCGCACCATGCGGATGTTCGTGTCGTTGGCCTCGGAACCGGAGCCGGCAAAAAACACATTGTTCAGATCGCCCGGCGCCAGTTCGGCGATCTTGGCAGCCAGCGCGATGGCAGGCACGTGTGTGGTCTGGAAGAAGGTGTTGTAATAGGGCAGCTCGCGCATCTGACGGGCCGCAACTTCGGCCAGCTCGTCACGGCCATAGCCGATGTTGACGCACCACAGGCCCGCCATCGCATCGAGGATCTGATGACCCTCGCTGTCGGTCAGATGCACACCGTCAGCGCGGGTAATGATGCGCGCGCCCTTCTGCGACAGCTCGCCGTTGGCGGTGAACGGGTGCATGTGATGGGCCGCGTCCAGCGCCTGCAGCTCGGCCGTCGGCATGTGGTTGGTGATCACGGTCATGGGACTCGCTCCTGAGAAAGACTGATTGGACCCAGAATATGATCAAATTCTCAGGTGTCAATCGAATCAGTTGGCGCCCTGCAGCCCCTGAACCACATGCTCCATGCCCTCGTAGACGTCCCGCTCCATCGCCAATGCCGCCATTTCCGGGTCCTGCCGCCGCAGCGCGTCGAGGATGTCCTTGTGCCGGTCCGGAAAGCTTTGCGTGCCGAGACGCCCGCTGACCACCCGCAGCGAGGGCCCGAAGCGCAGCCACAGACGGTCGGCAATGTCGCTGAGAATAGGCGCATTGGCATGCGCATAGAGTGCCGAGTGAAAGCTGTAGTTCTGCACGAGGTAGCCCGCCACATCACCGGTCGCGATGGCCTTGTCGAGCGCATTGTCGATGGCCACGAGCTCCTCTATATCCGCCGGGCCGACCTGCTGTGTAGCCCGGCGCGCAAGCTCGCATTCTATTGTTTTTCTGGCAAAAATAAGCTCTTCCAGATCTTCTGGCCCCAGCAGCGGAACGGACACGCGGCGGTTGCCCTGGAACATCAGCGCCCCGTCTGAGATCAGCCGCCGGATCGCCTCGCGCACCGGGGTCATGCCGGCCTCCAGCGTCTCCACCAAACCTTGGATTGTCACCGCCTGGCCGGGCACCAGTTCGCCGAACAGTATCTGCGCCCTGAGCTTCTGGTAAACGATCTCATGTGCGGGCAGTTTCGCCTGGTTTTCCTGCGCCGTTTCGGCTGGCGAAGTCGTCTCTGTCACCTGGGGGTTTCCTCCTCGATTTTGGCCAGCTTGCACCATCCTGAGCCAAGTGAAAACATAAAGAGTATTGCCGAACGCGGCAAAACTTGATCAAATCCTTTTACAGCCGGACCCCGAAACCGGCACGCACAGGGAGAAATTCATGACACTGAAAACGATGACCATGACCGCCGTCGTTGCCCTCGGCACGGCTGCCGCGGCCGCGGCGGAAGAGGTTCGCGTCTACAATTGGTCCGACTACATTGACGAAAGCCTGCTGGAAAAGTTCGAGCAGGAAACCGGCATCGACCTGATCTACGACGTCTTCGACAGCAACGAGGTTCTTGAGACCAAGATGCTGGCGGGCGGCTCGGGCTATGATGTGGTGGTGCCGACCGGCTCCTTTTTGGCACGTCAGATCCAGGCCGGCGCTTTCCAGAAGCTGGATCCCGCCAAGCTGCCCAACAAGGAAAACATGTGGGACGCGATCGAAGAGCGCACCGCGCGCTATGATCCCGGCAACGAGTTTTCCATCAACTACATGTGGGGCACCACCGGCATCGGCGTGAATACCGCCAAGGTCAAGGAAGTGCTGGGCGAAGATGCCCCGATCGACTCGCTGGAGCTGGTGTTCAACCCGGAGAACATGGAAAAGCTGGCAAGCTGCGGCGTGCATTTCCTGGACGCCCCGGACGAGATGATCCCGGCGGCCCTGAAATATATCGGCGAAGACCCCAACAGCATGGATGCTGATGTTGTGGCCAAAGCCGAGCCGGTGCTGATGGCCGTGCGCCCCTATGTCACCAAGTTCCACAGCTCCGAATACATCAACGCCCTGGCCAATGGCGATATCTGCGTGGCCTTCGGCTGGTCCGGCGACATCCTGCAGGCGCGCGACCGCGCGGCCGAAGCGGATAACGGCGTCGATATTGAGTTCAACGCTCCCAAGGAAGGCGCACTCATGTGGTTTGACCAGATGGCGATTCCGGTCGATGCCCCGAACCCTGAAGGCGCCCACAAGTTCCTGAACTTCATCATGGACGCACAGAACATGGCAACGGCGTCCAACTACGTCTATTACGCCAATGGCAACAAGGCGTCCCAGGAACTTCTGGAAGAGGATGTGATCGGCGATCCAGCAATCTATCCCAACGAAGAAACCGTCAAAAACCTGTACATCAAAGAAGGCTACCCGCCGAAAGTACAGCGCAAGGCCACCCGCATGTGGACCAAGATCAAGTCCGGCACCTGATCTGCCGCACATGACCCGCGGGGCGCATATGCCGCCCCGCACCCCCTCACGCGCCTGGCTGTGCCTCGCGCGGCCAACCAATACATCCGCGCGACACTTCGCAGAAGAGGCCCGGCTTGACTGCTTCCGTATTCGAACCCTGGAACGATCCTGAGGCTAAGCCCTTGATCCACTTCCAGAACGTCACCAAACGCTTTGGTGAGTTCACCGCCATCGACAATCTGACCATCGACATCTACGAGCGGGAATTCTACGCCCTGCTGGGCCCCTCTGGCTGCGGCAAGACCACGCTGATGCGGATGCTCGCCGGGTTCGAAACCCCGACCGAGGGCAAGATCTTCCTGGCCGGGCAGGATATTGCCCCGGTGCCCCCCAACAAGCGCGCCGTGAACATGATGTTCCAGTCCTATGCGCTGTTCCCGCACCTGTCGATCTGGGAGAACATCGCCTTTGGCCTGAAGCGCGAGGGGATGCCCAAGCACGATATCAACGACCGGGTCGAGGAAATGCTGCGGCTGACCCGGCTGGAGAAGTTCGCCCGCCGCAAACCGCATCAGATCTCCGGCGGCCAGCGGCAGCGGGTGGCGCTGGCGCGGTCGCTGGCCAAGGCGCCAAAGCTGCTGCTGCTGGACGAGCCGCTGGGCGCGCTCGACAAAAAGCTGCGCCAGGACACCCAGTTTGAACTGATGGACATCCAGGAAAAGACCGGCACCACCTTTGTGATCGTGACCCACGATCAGGAAGAGGCCATGACGGTCGCTTCCCGTGTGGCGGTGATGGATCACGGCAAGATCGTTCAGGTGGCGACACCGGACCGGATCTATGAAACACCCAATTCAGTTTACGTTGCAGACTTCATTGGCGATGTGAACCTGATCGAAGGCACCGCCAAACCCAACGGCAGCGGCACCTATGCGATGTCCTGGCACGAAGGCCAGCCGCCACTCAGCATACAGTCCGCCAACGGCTTCTCCGACGGCCAGAAATGCCACTTGGCAATCCGCCCGGAGAAAGTCTCAATCAGCGCTGAAAAACCGGCGGCGGCGGACAATGCCGTGCAGGGCCGTATCCTCGACATCGCCTATCTCGGCAATATCTCCACCTACCACGTCGAACTGCCGACCGGCGCGTTGATCAAGGCGCAAGCCGCAAACACCCGCCGCATCGCCCGCCGCGATTTCACTTGGGAAGACACTGTCTGGCTGTCCTGGACCGCCACGGCAGGCGTTCTGCTGGCAGAATGATGCGCCGCTTTGTTCTAATTGCCGTCCCCTATGCCTGGCTTCTGGCGCTGTTCCTGGTGCCCTTTGCCATTGTCCTGAAAATCTCGCTGTCGGATTACGCGGTCTCAATCCCGCCGTACGTTCCGCAATTCGATTGGGCTGAGGGTATCTCTGCCTTCCTGGCGGAGCTGGATTTTGAAAATTTCGTCTGGCTGACGGAGGATGATCTCTACTGGAAGGCTTATCTCAGCTCCTTGAAGATCGCCGCCGCCTCCACCTTGCTGACCCTTCTTGCGGGCTACCCGATTGCCTATGGCATGGCCCGCGCGCCTGCCGAGTGGCGGCCGACGCTCATGATGCTGGTAATCCTGCCGTTCTGGACGTCCTTCCTGATCCGCGTCTATGCGTGGATGGGCATCCTGTCCAACGAAGGCTTCCTCAACCAGTTTCTGATGTGGACCGGCGTGATCTCCGAACCGCTGACCATCCTCAACACCAATTCCGCTGTCTACATCGGTATCGTCTACACCTACCTGCCCTTCATGATCCTGCCGGTTTATTCGGCTCTGGAACGTCTGGACGGCTCGCTGATCGAAGCGGCAGAGGACCTGGGCTGCTCGCGCCTCACGGCCTTTTGGCTGGTCACCATTCCCCTGTCTAAAAACGGCATCATTGCCGGCAGCTTCCTGGTCTTCATTCCGGTCTTGGGTGAATTCGTGATCCCGTCCCTGCTGGGCGGGTCGGACACCCTGATGATCGGCAAGGTTCTGTGGGAGGAGTTCTTCTCGAACCGCGACTGGCCGGTGGCATCCGCTGTGGCGGTGGTTCTGCTGCTGTTGCTCATCATCCCGATCGTGCTGTTCCAGCGCAATCAGCAGAAACAGCAGGAGGCCGAGCAATGAACCGCCTGAGCTGGTTTAACGCCGTATCGCTGACCCTCGGCTTTGCTTTCCTCTACATCCCGATGGTGATCCTGGTGATCTTCAGCTTCAACGAAAGCAAGCTGGTCACCGTCTGGGCGGGTTTCTCGACAAAATGGTACGGGGAACTGCTGCAAAACGACGCCTTTCTGAACGCCGCTTGGGTGACGCTGAAAGTGGCCGTGTTCTCCTCCACCATAGCGACTGTCCTGGGCACCATCGCGGCCTATGTGCTGGTGCGCGGCGGGCGGTTCATGGGGCGGACACTGTTTTCCGGCATGATCTATGCGCCGCTGGTGATGCCAGAGGTGATCACCGGCCTGTCGCTGCTTCTACTGTTCATCGGCATCGGCCTGGACCGCGGCGTGTTTACCATCGTGCTGGCCCACACCACATTCTCCATGTGTTATGTGTCGGTGGTGGTGTCCTCCCGCCTTGTGAGCTTTGACCGCTCGCTGGAGGAGGCGGCGCTGGATCTGGGCTGCTCCCCGGCGGAGGCCTTCCGCCTGGTAACCCTGCCGATCATTGCGCCCGCGGTAATTTCCGGCTGGCTCCTGGCCTTTACCCTGTCGCTCGATGACCTGGTGATCGCCTCCTTTACCGCCGGTCCGTCAGCCACCACCCTGCCGATCAAGATCTTCTCTGCCGTGCGCCTGGGCGTCAGCCCCGAGATAAACGCGCTGTCGACGATCATGATCAGCATTGTCACCGTCGGAGTTATCACCGCCTCGCTGGTGACCAAGCATCAGGTGGCGCGTCAGAAACGGGAGGAACAGGCCGCGGTGCGCGCCTGATGCGCCGGATTTTCTCTGCCTACGCCTATGGTCCCGGCCCGCGCAGCAACTGCTGGTGGGACGAGACCATCGCGGCACCGGACTGGCCGATGCTGCAGGGGGAGGTGTCCGCCGATGTGGCAATCATCGGGGGCGGCTTTACCGGGGTGTCGGCGGCGCTGCATCTGGCGGAAAGCGGGGTGTCCGTCGCGGTGCTGGAGGCCGAAACCCCGGGCTGGGGCGCTTCTGGCCGCAACGGCGGGTTTTGCTGCCTTGGCGGGTCCAAGCTTTCTGGCTCCGCCATGCGCCGCCTTTATGGAAAACAGGCTGCAGACACCTATGACGCCGGCGAGGAAGCCGCGGTGCATCTGGTGCGGGATCTGCTGAACGTCCATGGCATCGACGCCGACACCCACTCGGACGGGGAAACCCAGCTGGCGCATAGCGAAAAGGCCGCGCGCCGCCTGCGGGCGCAAGCCGACACCATACGCGCCGCAGGTGGGGATCCGGGCTTCCTGACCCGGGACCAGCTGGCGGAGAACGGTCTGAACGGCTCTTTCCATGCGGCGCTGACAACGCCGGTTGGCTTTGCCCTGAACCCGCGCAAATACCTGATCGGCCTGGCCAAGACCGCCCAAGGTGCCGGGGCCAACCTTTATCAGCGCAGTGCTGCCCAGTCGGTACGTCAAGACCGCGGCGGTTACAGAATTGCGACTAATCAGGGCGTTTTGCGGGCTTCTAAAGTCATCATCGCCACCAATGGCTACTCATCCGAGGACCTGCCGGGCTGGCTGGCCGGGCGTTACATGCCTGCGCAGTCCACCGTCATGGTGACCCGCCCGCTGACGGAGGCCGAGCTGCAGGCGCAAGGCTGGTATTCGCATCAGATGGCCTATGATACCCGCAACCTGCTGCACTATTTCCGGCTAATGCCGGACAAGCGGTTTTTGTTCGGAATGCGCGGCGGGCTGCAGGCCTCGCCGCGGGCCGAGGCCGCAATCCGGCGCAAGCTGCGGCAGGATTTTGAGATGATGTTCCCGGCCTGGCATACTGTCGAGACCACCCATTGCTGGTCCGGCATGGTGTGCCTGTCCCGGAATCTGGTCCCCTTCGTGGCGCCGGTCCCGGAGATGCCGGGCCTCTATGCCGGTCTCTGCTACCACGGCAACGGAGTCGCCATGGGCAGCTATGCCGGGCGGCTGCTGAGCGATCTGGTCCAGGGCCGGACGCCTGACCTGCCCTACTCTCCCGTAATGCAGAAAATGGCGCGGTTCCCGTTTGGCCGCGCCCGCCGGGTCCTGATGCCGCCAGCCTATGCGCTGCTTGGTCTGATGGACTGAAGCGCCGCGCGCTCCAGCTCAAACGCCTCCCGGTCCCTGGCGCTGCCGCGCTCAGCCCGCCACAGGCAATAGGCCGCCATGCGCCAGTGGAACCAGGGCTTGAGCGCCAGCACCCGGCCGGCAATCCGCGGGTCGGGATAGGCGGCGAGAAACGCGTCCTCCTCCGGCTTCGACAGCGGCGCCCCCCGGTACATCAGCTGCATTGCAGGCGACAGAAACAGCGCGAGATCCTCCGCCGGATCACCGATCTGCGGACATTGCCAGTCAATCAGCGTCAGGGTGCCATCATGCGCCAGCAGATTACCGGGCACAGGATCGCCGTGGATTAGAACCGGTTGCGGCAGCGGAGGAACCTGCCCAAGCGGGCGCAAGGCCGCCAGCTGATCCCGATCATGGCAGCTTTTCAGAATCTCAAAGGTTTGGACCTCAAGCGCGGCGCTGCCGTTCACGCCCTCCGGCAAGCCCGGCGGCGGTGCCAGATCGTGCAGCCGCCCCAGAAGCTGGGCGACATGGCCGGTGTCCTGCTGCCAGGGACTGCCGTTGACGTGGGCATAGGCCAGCCACCTGCGGCCCTCGAACACCCCGGTTTGGACCAGCGACGGCACCATCCCAGTGCCGGACAGAACGGTCAGCACCGCAATTTCCCGCGCCGGGTCATTGGCGAACAGCGGGTTGTTTCCATCCGCGGCATACAGTTTGATCACCAGCCCGCCTGCCCGCCAGACATGGTTTGAACGCCCCCCGGTCAGTCGCCGGGGCGCGGGAACATACAGGCCCGTCGCGGATAGATGCGCAAAGAAACGGGCTTCGAACTGGTCAGGCAGCGTTTGCAGGGTGGTCTCCGGTATTATGCCGCCCTGTTCTTAGACAGTTTTTCCGCCTGCGGATACTGCCGGATCAGCTTTGCGGATCGCGAAGCGCGCTGACGGCAGAGGCCAAGACTACCGAACCGCCTTCTGTGATCAGTCCCACATCGCCGCCCTGCATCCGGGTCTCGTTCACCTTGAAATAAATCTCGGCGTATTCCTGCAGCAAAAGCTCGTCACCCTTTCTGCTTTCGATGACGAACTTGTACTCCCCCGTTTCCAGCGGATTGCCGTCATCATCCAGACCCGTCCACTGGTAAGGTTCAGCCGAGACCGGCAGGGTTACGCGCTGCACTTCGGCGCCCTTGGTGTCCTGTACGACCAAAGTCACCGAATCCGCGGCAGCCGCCGGGTTAGGCGCAATGGTAATTTCGCCGCTGCCGTCAAAATAGCCCGGAGCCACGCCTCGCGCCTCCATCCCGACCCAGCCGGACAGTGCCGCCATATTTGCAAGGCCAAGCTGTGATTGCAGGCCTTCGAGCAAAGTGTTGCTCTTGGTCTGCTGCTCCACCATTGAGAATTGAGCCAGCTGTGCCGCGTATTCGGTCGAATCAAGCGGCTCCAGCGGATCTTGGTTCGTTGCTTGCGCTGTCAGCATTTTCACGAAGGTTTCGAAGTCGGATGTCAGCCCGGATGTTTTCTGGGAGGCCGCCGGCTGCAAAGTGGTTTGTGCCGCAGGGGTTCCCGCGGAAGTGACTGCTGTTGTCATTTGATCAGACCCTCATGTCCACGCCGGTTTCACCCAGCCGGAGGTTTTGCGTTACTGGTTCAGTGGTATCCGCCGCATCGGCGCTGCGCGATCCTGCGCCCCCGGAAGAGGATCCTGCGCCGCCATCCGCATCATTCGCGGATTGCCCGCCTGTCTGGCCGCCGCTGAATTCAAAGGAGATGTCCTCATACCCCATGCGGCGGAATTCTTCGGCCAATTCGTGAATATGGCGGCGCATAAGATCGCCGGTTTCCGGCCGTTCCGTTTGAATAATCATTGTGATGCCCGTTTCACCGGCCACTACGCGCATCCTCACGTGGCCCAGCTCCTGCGGATTCAGCGAAACCTCAACTTTCTGCTCGCCCTTGGCCGCAAATGCCTCGGCCAGTTGTGCCGCAACCATGCGCGGCGTCTCGGGTCTGTGCACCGTGCCTGTGCCAATGGAGGCCTCAGCCAGAAGCTGTGTCAGTCCAGGCACCTCGCCGGACAGGCCAAATGCGCCCGGCAGCAAGTCATCGGATCCAGACAGCAGTTCTGCACCCGGCGAACCCGCGGCAAGCCCGCCGGCCATCAACGGCTGAAGTATGGCAGTGGCGGGCTGAAGCGGTTGCGGTGCGGACGCTGCCGCGGCGGTACGGATTTCCCCGGCCTTGAGCACGCCGGAAATCAACCTGCCGGTTTCAACTGCCTCAGCGTCTGCCGGAGCATCGCTGCTAAGCACCGTTGTTGCAGCGTCGGCTCTATGTCCTGGCCCCTTTGGCGCGGCTTGGCCAGTGGTAAGCGCCTGAACCATGCCTGGTGCGGCTGGTACTCTGGATTGTACCGCGCCCTCGGGCGGCGTAACCGCCTGCTGGGCGTCCGCCTGCATAAGTGGAGAATTGGAGGTCACAGATGCGGGGGCCGCTGCGTGAATGGAGGCGGCAGGCGCTTGCCCGGAAACCGCAATACCCTTGTCTCCCTGCCCCGCAGCGGTGCTGGATTGCCGCCGTCCTGCCGGCGGTTGCGCATCGGCAATTGCGGCCGCCTTTACTGACATTTCCGGAGCCACGCGGGCGGTAGCGTTGGCCTCCTTTGCTTCGGACGCCTGCGGATTCGCGCTTATGTCCGACAGCTTCGCTGCGTCACGGCTGGGGGCAGCCTCTGCCTGATCTTGTCCAGCTGCCTGAGTTCGAGAGGATTCCTCGATTGTTACGGTCTGGCCGCTGACTGCGTCTGCCTGGTTCTGTTCCCTGGCCCGGCCGACTGCCTGTTCTGGGCCGTCTGAGGCGGCTGCAGCCGACTGCACTTCAAAACCGTTTCCGCGGGAGGGCATTCCGGCACCGGACGCACGACCGCTTTCACTCCGCTGTTCTCCGCCGTCTGGACGGTCTGTAGAGACCGGAGGCATTTGCTTGCGCTCAGTGTCAGGATCAGAAGCGGAGCGCTCCTGTCCTGCCGCAATTGCGGCTTCTGAAACGGTATGACCAGAAGTGCTGCCCAACGGCTCTTCATCCGTTTCGGCCTCAGCGAGTCCGACTTCGGCATCAGGATGCTTGGCTGCAGTCCCCGCAAGCCCTGCGTCTGCCTCATTAAGTTTGGCTACACCCTCAGGCGTTCCGGTTCCGGCCCCGGTCACTCCTGCTCCTGTCTCGGTCATTCCCGGTCCGGTCTCGGTCACTCCCGGTCCGGCCTCGGTCATTCCCGGTCCGGCCTGGGTCGTTCCTGCTCCGGCCGCAGCCATTGCGGCTCCGGGCTTATCTTTTTCAGTTCCGGCCCCCTCGGCCTCAAGTCCGTCTGATTCGGTTCCGGCTTCCGGCTCTGCCGGGTCTCTCTCACCTGAAACCGCATCAGAAGCTGCTCTTTCACGGCCAGATTGAGCCGCGACAAGATCAGCAAAATCACTGGAACTGTTAGATTTTTTGGATGACTCCCCGGTCACGGCCGGCACCTTGCCAACAGAACCGGCTTCAAAGCCAAGGATCGAATTCATCATCATGATCGTCTTCCAGACATTCTATCTCGACCCGGACAGACTTATCCAAAAGCGGTTACGGCAATTTTAACCGGTTCCGGCGCAGTTTCAGAAAATCGATGAAATTCGACATTCAACCGGAGAACCGGACATGCCAGATCTACTGCCCAACACGCTGCAGACTGTATCTGCAGTTCCCCCCGCACGGCCTGCAGGCAGCGACCCGCTGCGCGAGGCCGCTATTGAGCTGGAAGCCTCTTTTCTTGCGCAAATGCTGAAATCCGCAGGCCTTGGCGAATCCCGAGAAGGTTTTGGCGGCGGCGCAGGCGAAGACCAGTTTTCCAGCTTTCTTATCCGCGAACAGGCCAATCAGATTGCCCGCTCTGGCGGCATTGGCCTGGCCGAATCACTTTATCACGCATTGAAGGAGACCCAAGGTGAGTGACCTGAAACCGCAAAAGCTCATTGATGAGCTGGACCAAATCCTCGACCGCGAGCGTACTGCCCTGATGGCTGGCGACCTTGGCAAGCTGGAAGAGCTTCTTGCCAAAAAGGAGAGAGTGATCGGCAAGCTGAACTCTGTGTCAGAGCTGGAACGCGAGTCTCTGGCGCAGGTTCAGACCAAAGTGTCCCGTAATCAGCAGCTGCTGGACAGCGCCATGGACGGTATCCGCTCCGTCGCGGCGCGCATGGCCGAACTGCGCCGTATCCGGAAGGGGCTGGACGTGTATGACCAGGCCGGACGCAGGAACCGGTACGGCACCCGCAGCGGCGCCAAGCTGGAAAAACGCGCCTGATGCAATTTTGGGAAAATTCTAAAAATCCAAATCCCGGCATTAGCACTCCCTTAGCAACTCCTGCGCCAAAGTCGCCTTGCACCTCATGAGGGGTGGCGCGGAAGCCAGACGGCGGAACGCACAGTCAGAAAGACGTCAACCAACGCCCCGCCGGGGCACAGAATAAAGGGGCCAAAGCGCCCCGCAGCTAAAGGAAAAAGCTATGACCAGCATTCTGACAAATAACGGCGCAATGGTTGCTTTGCAGACTCTGAAGACTGTGAACAACAACCTGGAAGAAACCCAGAACCAGATCTCGACCGGTAAAGAGGTCGGCAAAGCCAAGGACAACTCCGCTGTCTGGGCAATCTCCAAGTCGATGGAATCGGACATTCAAGCGTTTGAAGCCGTCTCCGATGCTCTGGATTTCGGTGAGGCTACCGTCGCTGTTGCCTCCTCTGGCATGGAGCAGATCGTGGAAACGCTGAAGGAAATGCGCGAGCTGACCGTTGCAGGTGTTTCCCAGAACGTGGACCACAACAAGATCGCAAACGACTTGGCCAAGAAAAAGGAACAGATCGACTCGATCATCTCTTCGGCGTCCTTCAACGGTGCCAACCTGCTGGACGTTTCGGGTGCGACCCAACTGCAAGTTCAGGGCGGTCTCGAAGCAGGTACCGACGTGATCGCAGTTGCCCACATCGATGCGACAACCTCGATCAGCGACATTCTGGCCACCACCCTCGACTCGACCAACGCGGCAACCGTTCTGACTGAAATCGAAGCGGCCCTGTCCTTTGCAATCGACTCCGCAGCTCAGCTGGGTGCCGACGCCAACCGCCTGACCGACCAGAACGATTTCGTCTCGAAACTGACGGACTCGCTGAAATCGGGCGTTAGCACCATGAGCGACACCAACATGGAAGAGGCGTCTGCGCGACTGAAAGCCTTGCAGACCCAGCAGCAGCTGGCGGTGCAGTCACTGACCATCGCGAACCAGGCGCCATCGACCCTGCAGCAGCTGTTCCGTTAACAGCCTGACCCGGGGCGCTGATAGCGCCCCGGTCTTCCCTCTCAGAGAACCTGAAGAATAATACGTTAGGAAAACACGTGAATGCCCTTCTGAAGGCGAAGAGTGCCTACTCGGCGGCAAAGTCCCCGACCCGGACAGCTAAGAATTTCGAGTATGAGGTGGTCGCCCGCGTCACGCGCCAGCTGATCACGGCGGCGCAGAAAGGCCGCGGCGGGTTCAATGAACTTGCAGTTGCATTGAATGATAACCGAAAGCTTTGGTCCATTTTCACTGCGGATCTCGCGTCCAAAGGCAACGCTCTGCCGGATGATCTCAAGCTGAATCTGTTTGAACTGGCGGAATTCACGAGACAGCACACCAGCAAAGTGCTTCAGCGCAAGGCCAATGTTCGGCCCCTGGTGGAAATCAATACGGCCATCATGCGTGGCCTCCGCAGCGGAGCTTCCTGAATATGAGCGGACTTGTCCTGAAACTTGCCCCCAAGGAGCGTGTCCTTGTGAATGGCGCGGTGATTGAAAACGGCGACCGCCGCAGCCGCCTCTCCATTGTAACCCCGGATGCCAACATTCTGCGCCTGCGCGATGCCATTCATCCCGAAGAAGCCAATACACCGGTGCGCCGGGTCTGCTATGCCGCGCAGCTGATTCTGTCCGGCGATGCCGACCCCGAGGAAGAGCGCCTGCCGATGCTGCGCCGGATCGAGGAGCTGAGCCAAGTGTTCACCGACCCCGACAGCCGCGCCTCGCTGGCAGAAGCAACGGACGCCTTGATCGGCAACAACCACTACCGGTGCCTGAAAGCGCTGCGCACCTTGCTGGCGCGCGAAGACCGTCTGTTTGCCGTCCGGCCGTCATGAGCTTCCAGCCCCTCTCGCCGACAGGGGGAATTGCGGGCTGGAAACTACTGCACGCCGCCTGAGATAAACCTTGCGAAGTTCTCACCCGGAATTCAGCGCTGAAGTGTGCGCGGGTGTGACTTCTTGGAAACATCATCAGCGCTAGAGAAGGCCGGGGATCTGATCAGCGATCCCCGGTTTTTTTTGGGCGTGGCGCCCGGCGCTTTACGTATGGAGGAGGATAACTCCAAGAGGGCTTGTTAAAGCGGGCCCTCCAAGAAGGAGACCAAGCCGGTAACGCTCTGACCAACCGCCTTGGCGATGGCCGCACAGCGCAATTCAGTGAGGTTTTAAGGTTTGGCCCGCGACGGCCGCTCGAGGCTAGCGACGCCTGGGTAATGCGAGATTTGGCCGGCACCAAGCAGGTGCAATCCCTCAGAAACACCGGTGGCGAGCCGCCCCAATCCTTGAGGGCTTCATTGTTGCGTAGACGTGACAGGCCCATCTTTGCAGAGATCGGCACCTCAGCAGTCAGCAAGTGGGCCGACGGGCCTGAACAGCCCACTTTGAACGAGCTGTTCGCAACTGCAAAGGGTCTGCCGTCTCCTCCGTACCAGATCGGCCTGCCTGGCGAATGGACAAATTCAATCACGGCCTCATGCGATAACCGGCAGCCATAACATCGCTATTTTCCGCGGCTTGGTGGGGATGGGCGAACGGGTCAGCAGCAATCTGGTCCGGGGCAAGAGCCGCTGGATTCGAGCTCAGCAGCCCCTCAGTCATAATACCTTTTCTGCTGCCAAGCTGATCAGTACGATCCGCGAAACCGGCCGTCTGAAAACGGCGCTGTAAGCCTTGGCCAGCGCCGATTATCACATTCTTTGTATAATCAAGCCGCGCCTCAGCGCCCCGCCTTGGCGCGGCGCAACAGCAGAAGCAGGCGGTTGAAACTGCTGGTGATGCCTTCCGGGTCTTCGCGGCCGAAGAAGGCGTCCAGCTCGGGCCAAAGCTTTACAGCCTGGTCCAGCACAGCGTCATTGCCTTCAGCATACAGTCCGGCCCGGATCATCACCTCGGATTGCTCATAGGCGCCTAAGTATTTGCGCACGTCCTGGATCGCAGCGTTTTCATCGGCCGTGGCCGCGGCAGGCAGGCTGCGCGACACCGATCGCGACACGTCGATCGCCGGGAACCTGCCGCGTTCTGCAATTTCCCGGCTCAACACGATATGCCCGTCCAGCACGCCGCGCAGGATATCGGCAATCGGCTCATCCATATCGGAGCCGGCCACGAGCACGCTGAAAACAGCGGTGATGTCGCCCTGCCCATCGCCGCCAGGACCAGCCCGTTCGCACAGCCCGGTAATCAGCGGCGTCACCGAAGGCGGGTAGCCGCGCAGCGCAGGCGCCTCTCCCGAGGCCGCAGAGATTTCCCGGTGCGCCTCGGCAAAGCGGGTCACCGAGTCTGCCAAAAACAGCACATTCTTGCCTTGGTCGCGAAAATGTTCCGCCACGGTCATGGCGGCCCAAGCGCAGCGGCGCCGGACCAGCGCCGACTGATCAGATGTCGCCGCCACCACCACAGCGCGGCGCATGCCCTCGGGCCCAAGGACCTCTTCGACAAAGTGGTTCACCTCGCGGCCGCGTTCGCCGATCAGAGCCATCACCACCACATCCGCTTCCATGGCTTTCGCCAGTTTGGCCAGCAGTGAGGACTTCCCCACCCCGGAGCCTGCAAAAAGACCCACGCGCTGGCCGCGCACAATTGGGAGAATCGTATTCAGCAAGGCCTGTCCGGTGGGCAGCCGTTCCCCCATGCCGCGCCGTCCTGCGGCCTTGGGCGGGGCCGCCATCAGATCCCGTGGTACGGAACCCGGGAGCATCGGGCGGCCGTCAAGCGGTTCGCCGAACGGGTCGATCACCCGGCCGATCCAATGATCGCTGGGCGCAAACTCCGGCGACGGATGCAGCAGAACCGCATCGCCGATTGCGGCGCCATCCGGGGCCCGGTCAGGCAACATGCTGATATTATTACCGCTGATCTTAAGGACTTCGCCGTGCAGCTCATCGTTCGAACCGCGGCGCAACACCAGCCGGTCACCAATCCGGGCAGCCGAAGCAAGCCCGCCGATTTCGATCTCCCCGCCCGAGATTCCAGTCACCCGGCCCATCTGCGTCGCCAAGCGCTTGCTGGCAATTTGACGGGTCAGTGCTTGCAGCTCTGCTTTCATGGCGGCGCTCTCCATTGGTGTCCTGAAAACAATTTCTAAAGGAATCGGGGTTAAGCCTTGATTGAAATCGATCAAGGGAGAAGCCCTGGTGTTCACAGAATTGAACGTATTCAAGATTGCCTATTCCATGGCGACCCATGCCGGCAAGCGCCAGGCACTGGTATCCCAGAATATCGCCAACGCCGATACGCCCGGTTACCACGCCAAAGATATCAAGCCCTTCAAGGAAGTCTTTGCTGCAGGCGCCCGCCCAAACAGCATGATCGCAACCCGCGGCAGCCATTTGAACGGCAACGCAGGCAGCCAGATGGACTGGGCGGTCATTTCCGACGAAACCGGCAGCGATCCCAATGGCAACTCAGTTTCCGTCGAAGCGGAGCTGCTGAAAGGCGTTGATACGGAACGCCAGCACAAGCGTGCCATGGCCATTTACAAATCCTCCATGAATATCCTGCGCGCCAGCCTGGGCAAAACCTGAGGAGGCATGAGAGATGAGTGAATTTTCCAAAGCCCTTTCCGTCACTGCCAGCGGTCTCAAGGCGCAAGCCGCGCGCCTGCGCCATGTGTCGGAGAACATTTCAAACGCCGACACGCCGGGATACCGCCGCAAGGCAGTGCCTTTCGAATCGGTGCGCGAACTTCGGACAGATGTGGAGCATGTGCGCACCGGCCGGGTCACCCTGGACCGCAGCGAGCTGCAAAAAGTCTATGACCCGTCGCATCCGCTGGCTGACGAAAGCGGTCATTTCGAAGGCTCCAACGTGGATCTGATGATCGAGATCGCCGACGCCCGCGAAGCCCAGCGCAGCTATGAGGCTAACCTGAAAATGTTCGAGCAGACCCGGTCTATGTCTGCCTCGCTGATGGAACTTTTGAGACGCTAACTGAAATTTTTGGAGATCCAGAATGGATATTCGCAGCCTTTCCGCCGCCAGCGGCTATGCCGCCGCCCGCCCTGCCACCAAAGCTGACCCGAATCATGAAAGCACCGGTGCCGGCGCCCAACTGAAGCAGAGCTTTGAAAACTTTACTGCGGCCCTGCAGAACAGCGAGCAAGTCTCGGTGCAGGCGATGACGTCGCAAGCTGATCCGCATGCGCTTGTGCAGGCGCTGGCGCAGACCGAACTGGCGGTCGAAACCGCTGTCACCGTGCGCAACAAGGTCGTCGAGGCCTATCAGGAAATCCTGAGGATGCCGGTCTAAGCCATGATGAGTGAAAGCCTCTTCTATGACACGCTGCGCCAGGCGCTTTGGGCCGCTGTCACCATGGCGACGCCAATCCTGGTCGTCGCGCTGGTGGTCGGTCTGGCCATTGGCCTGTTTCAGGCGCTGACCTCGGTGCAGGAAATGACGCTGACTTTCGTGCCCAAGCTGACTGCGATCCTGGTCGTGTTCTGGATGACAATGGGCTTCATGACACAAACTCTGGTGGCCTTTTTCGACGGCCACGTTGTTCCAATGATTGCCGGAGGCTCGTAATGGGAAACGCAGGTTACGCCACCATTTCACGCCAGTCAGGCCTGATGCGGGAAATGCGCGTCATTGCCAACAACATCGCAAACTCCGCGACGACCGGATACCGCCAGGAAGGGCTGATCTTCTCGGAATTCGTGCAATCCTCGCCCGGCCAGCCGTCCTTGTCGATGTCGCGTGCCAATATCTTCAACACTTCGATGCAGCAGGGGCAGCTGACGAATACCGGCGGTACCTTCGATTTTGCTATCGAAGGGGATGGCTTCTTTATGGTCGAAACCCCCCAGGGGGAGCGGCTGACGCGCTCCGGCGCCTTCTCCCCGAATGCAGACGGTGATCTGGTGACAATGGACGGCTACCGGGTGCTGGATGCAGGCCGCGCGCCGGTCTTTGTACCGCCGGATGCCGGCAAGATCGAAGTGGGCGCGGACGGCTCGCTGAGCGCAAACGGCCGCCTTCTGGGGCAGCTCGGCCTGTTCAAACCGGTCGAGAAACACACGCTTGTGCGCGAGGACGGTGTGATGTTCCGCGTCGAGGGCGACATTGAGGAGAACTTCGACTCGAAGGTCCTGCAGGGCTTTCTTGAAGGCTCCAACGTCAATGCGATTTCCGAAGTCAGCCGGATGATCGAAGTGCAGCGCGCCTATGAGATGGGCCAGAGCTTTCTGCAAGCAGAAGACGAGCGCATCCGCAATGCCATCAAAAACCTGATCAAGTCCTAGGAGAATCCAGATGCGTGCCCTCAAGATCGCAGCAACCGGCATGAGCGCCCAGCAGTTGCGGGTGGAGACTATCTCCAACAACCTCGCCAACATGAACACCACCGCCTACAACGCCCGCCGCGCCGAGTTCGCAGATCTGCACTACCAGCAGATTTCGCGCGCAGGAACTGTGAATGCTTCGGACGGCACCGTGCTGCCGACCGGCGTGCAGGTTGGCCTTGGTGTGCGCCCGGCCGCTGTGTCCGTGCATCTGTCACAGGGGGCGCTGCAGCAGACCAACAACGACTTGGATATCGCCATCGACGGCAAGGGCTACTTGGAGGTGACCCTGCCCTCCGGCCAGACCGCTTATACCCGCGACGGCGCGCTGAAACGCTCGGCCGAAGGGCTGATCGTGACCTCGGACGGTTTCGCAGTGTCGCCGGAAGTCACCATTCCTGACGATGCCACCAGCATTTCGATCAATGCCGAGGGCGAAGTCTACGGGTACTTCGCGGATTCTCCCGAGGGCCAGCTGCTGGGTCAGTTCACCCTGGCCGGCTTCACCAACCCCAAGGGGCTTGAGGCAATCGGCAGCAACCTGTTCACCGAAACAGAAGCCTCGGGCGCAGCCACTGTATCCACCGCTGGCGAAGACGGGCTCGGCACCCTGCGCCAGGGCTATTTGGAAGGCAGCTCGGTCGATGCAGTGCGCGAGGTGACGGAGCTGATCGAAGCCCAGCGCGGTTATGAAATGAACGCCAAGGTCATCTCGGCTGTCGACCAGATGATGGGTGCAACTACACAGGTGCGCTGATGAAACTTGCTCTTGCCTGCCTCACTGCCGCTGCTTTGTGCGCTCCGCCTGCCTGGGCGGACTACCTGATCCCGCTGCGGACAATCCGCGCCAAGGAAATCGTGAACCCCGAAGACCTGGCGCTCAAAAAGGGCGAGATCCTCGGGGCGCTATCGGACCCGGCAGAAGTTACAGGCATGGAAGCACGTGTCTCTCTCTACGCCGGGCGGCCCTTGCGGCCCGGCGATATCGGCCCGCCGGCCATTGTTGAACGTAACGACCTGGTCACCCTGATCTTCCGTCAGGGCGTGCTGACCATTGCCGCGGAAGGGCGTGCCCTGGGCCGCGGTGCCGCTGGTGAAGCTGTCCGGGTCATGAATCTCTCTTCCCGCACCACCGTCACCGGACGGGTCAAGGAAGACGGCTCCGTCGAGGTAAACTGATGACTATGAAATTCTCCCCCGTCAAACCGCTGCTTTTCGGGCTGGCCTTTCTAGGCGCCTGCGGCCGGATGGACCACCTGGGCAAGCCGCCCTCCTTCACCCCTGCCAATGAAAGCCAGGAGCATGTGGCGATGCTGTACCAAGGGCTGCCCGCGCAGACCCAAAACCGGCGCACCGTTGACGGCTCCTCGCTGTGGAGCGGCTCGCAGCAATCGCTGCTCGGCGACCGCCGCGCGATCAAGCGGGGGGATATCCTGACGGTGGTGATCGAGATCGACGAAGAAGCAGAGATCTCCAACGACACCCAGCGTTCGCGGTCGGGGTCCGAAAGCCTGAACATGCCTCAGCTTCTGGGCTTGCCGCAGCGGCTGGACAGAAAATTGCCGGAAGGCGCCACTTCGGCAGACGCTGTGGAGCTTGGCAGCTCCAGTTCCGCCGGCGGCAAGGGTTCCGTGAAACGCAGCGAGAAATTGGAGTTGCGGGTGGCGGCCACCGTTGTCGACGTTCTGCCCAACGGCGTACTGGCGATCAGCGGCACCCAGGAGCTGCGGGTGAACTTCGAACTGCGCGAACTGCTTGTGACCGGGTATGTCCGGCCCCAGGACATCAGCCGCCAGAATGAAATCACCTATGACAAGATTGCTTCGGCGCGCGTTTCTTACGGCGGCCGCGGCCAGATCACCGATGTCCAGCAGCCGCGCTACGGCCAGCAGCTGCTTGACGCTGTCCTGCCGTTCTGAGGGTTGCTATGCTGTCGAAACTCCTGCCAGTCATCCTGCTGATCCTCGGAACCGGAGGCGGCATAGGTGCCGGTATTATGCTGATGCCCGCACCTGAAGAAAAGCATGCTGCCGAACCCGGCAGCGCTGCGAAGCCCGCCGAGGAAACCGCAGAGGAAATCGCTGAAGACGGCGAAGAGAACCAGCGCGAATACATCAAGATCAGCAATCAGTTTGTCGTGCCTGTTGTGGAGCGTGATCAACTGACCTCGCTGGTAGTGCTGTCGCTGAGCCTGGAGGCCAAGCAAGGCACCGGTGAGAAAGTCCGCACCTTAGAGCCAAAACTGCGCGATGTCTTCCTGCAAGTCCTCTTCGACCACGCCAACATGGGCGGCTTCCGCGGCGCTTTCACCCGGTCTGATGTGCTGGAGCCGCTGCGCACCGCCCTGCGCGAGGCTGCGCAGAAACACATCGGCAAGGGTGTGTATGATGTGCTGATCATGGAGATTTCCCGGCAGGACGTCTGACTGCAGCACACCGGTTCAAACTAAAAAAGCCGGCCTCTTGAGGCCGGCTTCTTGCTGCCAGGTACGGATGTCTGCACCTCAGCCTTCCAGCAGCCGGGCCATCTGGGCCTTGGCCAGCTCTGCCTTGTGCCGCTTGCGTTCAGCTGCGGCCATCGTTTCAACCGCATGTTTGCGGCCGAAGGCCTTGCGCAGCTGGTCCATGCTCCGCAGTTTTTGCGCAGTTGCCTTGGCCAGCTCCTGGTTCAGCTGCCGCCGGGTGCGCGTATGCCAGCCCTGCCATAGCAGATCCGCTCCCAGAGCCTTCATCGCATGATCGCCATCGGTCTGCTCGCGCGCAGCCTGCACCTGCACGTTCAGTTTGGTCAGCTGGCCGCGCAGCTCCGCTTCCCGGGCCAGCACGGGCTGAATTTTGGCGTGCTCCTGCATATATTTCGCCGCGGTCACCGCTGCCATCTGATCCAGCATCTTTTGCTTCATGTCACCTTCCCTTTGGCACGCAGGCGCATTTCCTCGGCAAAACGGATTGCCGCAGCCACCGGCGCGTAATGCTCTTCCAAAATTTCATCGCCGATTTCGATCGCCGCGTGCAACGCCCGAGCAGTCGGCGGATCGCTGTGGATCGGAATCCCGTGTTCATTGGCAACCCGCCGGATCGCCGCGGCAATTTCATCGACGCCCTTCGCAACACAGACCGGGGCAGCGCCGGGCTCGCGGCTCCACTGCAGGGCAACCGCATAGTGCGTCGGGTTGACGACCACCACATCCGCCTTGGGCACATCCGCCAGCATCTGTCCCATCGCGATCTGCTGGCCGCGCTGGCGCCGCTGGTTCTTCATATGCGGGTCGCCTTCTGCATCCTTCATTTCGTCCTGGATTTCCTTGCGCGACATCATGTTCTTCCGGCGGTGCTCGGCGTGCTGGAAGGCAGCGTCGACGATCCCGATTGCAAGCGCGATGATGAGCGCCAGAAACAGGAACTCCATCGAAAGCTGCGCCAGCATCAGGACCACCGATTGCGGGCCGGTTCCGGAAGAGGCGATCATCTCGGGCAACCTGTGGGACAGATAGACCCCCAGGCACACTGAATAGAGCGTCAGTTTCACGAAGCTCTTGAAAAACTCGAACAAGCCGGCGCGTCCGAACTTGTTTTTGGCATTCGAGATGATCGAGATGCGCGACAGTTTCGGCTCCAGTTTGGTTGGCGCAAAGACCATCGCCCGCTGCCCGACAATCGACAGCAGAACAATCGCAAAGGGGACAAGAAACCAAGGCAGTACCGGGCGGAACGCGCTTCCGATGAACTCGCCCACCGGCGCTGCGGCGGAGCCTTCAAAAAACAGCGGCGCCAGCCGGTCCGGCTGGTCCAGGTAGGTCATCAGCGCAGTGCCGATCCCCTCAACGCTGCCGCTGCCCGCGGTGTAGAACGCAATGATCAGGCCCAGATAAGCCGCTGCCACCGACAGGTCGGTGGATTTGGCAACTTCGCCTTTTTCCCGGGCCTTGCGGAGTTTCTGTTCCGTTGGCTCAAATGACTTGTCTGAGTCGTCGTCCTGGCCGCTCATGGCATGCCGCCCCCTGGATTTGCAAAGAAGGTCATCAAGGCACGGGACCAGACATCCAGGATCACCGGGCTGCCGACCATCAGGATGAACAGCCCCATGAGCGTGATCACCGGTGCGCCGACCATCGCCACCATAAGCTGAGGCATTGCACGGTTAATCACCCCAAGGGTCAAGTTATAGATCACCGCGGTAATCACAAACGGAGCTGCCAGCGTGAACGCCAGCGAAAAGCTTTGCGAAACCCGGAAAACACCCCACTCTGTCAGTCCGGCAGCAACCGGGAACTGGCCTGCCGGAAACATCCGGTAAGAGCTGATCAGCAGTTCCGCAACCCGCACATGCAGCCCCATCATAGTGGCGAGGGTCACGCCGGAGATCATTAGAACGGCGCCAAGAGCCGGCATCGGCTCTGCTCCGATGCCGCCCAGAACCTGCGACAGCGAAGTGGCTTGCGCCGCCATCGTGCCAGCGGTCTGCAACGCCAGCACAAAGATCCGGACGCCGATGCCCAAGGCCAGGCCGATTATGGCTTCGGTCACCGCAAAGCGGGCGTAGGCCAGCACGTTGTCCGGTTCAGGAAATGCAGGCAGAGCCGGTGCCACGACGAATGTAAAGGCTGCGGCCACTGCCAGCTTAACCCGCGCAGGCACATAAAGCTCCCCCATTGCAGGCAACACCGACACCATCGCTGCCACTCTCAGGAACACAATGGCGGCGTGCCAGAACCCTGCCCCCAGCATCAGAACCAGCTCTGGCGGCAGGAAGTCCAGGTTCATGCCTGCACCATGCCAACAAGCGCAGGCCGTGCTTCCAGGCCGATTTCTTCGAAGGACAGCACTGGATTGGTGATGCCGCGGGATTTTAGAATCGTCCTCAGATAGCGGCGGCGGCGGGTCGAGGTCACCACCGCGGCAAACACACCTTGATCGGTGATCGTCGAAAGCTTGTCGCTCAGCCCGTCAGCAAGACGGTTGAACAGATCCGGCGGCAGCGCGATGTCCAGCCCCGCACCTTGCGCATCGACTTGATAGGTTGAGAACTTGTCCTCCCATTCCGGCGCTAGCTGGATCAGCGGAATGGTCCCATCCTCACGTTTCATCTCAGCCACCAGCTGGAACCCAAGGCGCTGGCGCACGTGCTCGCAGATCAGCTCAGGCTGCGTGGTGTGCAGACGTGCCTCTGCAATCGATTCCAGGATCAAAGGCATGTTGCGGATAGACACCCGCTCCTCCAGCAGCAGCCGCAGGACAGCGTGCAGCGTGTCCATCGGCACCTTGTCGGGCACCAGCGCATCCAGCAGCTTGCGGTTTGCCTCGGCTCGGAAGCTGTCGGAGAGCTGCGTCATTTCATCCAGCAGGCGGCGCAACGACTTGAGCGTCAGCAAGCGGCTGAAGTTCTGCTTGATAATCTCCAGCAAATGGGTCGCCAGGATTTCCGGCGGCGTGACCACAGTAGCGCCAGCCAGCGCCGCCTGTTCCTGTGCCTTGGCCGAAATCCAGCGCGCCGGCGCGCCATAGACCGGCTCGGTCACATCAGTGCCAGGCGGCAGCGCATCATGGTTGTCGGGCATCAACGCCAGAACCATATCGGGGTGCAGAGTGCCGCGAACCTGTTCGACGCCCTGCACCTTGATCACATACGTTCCCCGCTCCAGATCGTGCTGATCGGTCAGCCGGATCTCCGGCAGGATCAGGCCGAATGTCGTTGCGATGTGGGACCGCATATTCGCGATCCGCGCGTCCAGGCCGGTGCCTTCATCCAGCACCATGCTGACCAGATCGGGCGCAAACTCCAGATGCAGATCGTCGAGATCCAGAATGTCGCCCAGCGGCCGCGAGGCAGACGGATCGGCGGCTTCCTCGATCTTTTCCTCGATCTCGGCTTCTGCATCGTCCTTCTTCTTCTTGGCCACCCGGAAAGCGGAATAGCCCAGAACCCCGCCGCCGATCACGAAGGGAATAAAAGGCAGGCCCGGCACCAGCGCAAACAGCACCATCAGCACCGCAACTGTGGTCAACGCTGCCGGGTGGCGGCCGAACTGGTCGAACAGAGCGATATCGGTGGCGCCAGTGGTGCCGCCGCGCGCCAGCAGCAGTGCTGCCGCAATGGAAATGATCACCGAGGGGATCTGCGAGACCAGGCCGTCGCCGACCGTCAGAATGGCATAGGTCTCAAACGCGCTGCCAACAGGCATCCCGTGGACCAGCACCCCCATGATCAGCCCCATGACGAGGTTCAGCAAAGTGATAAGGAGACCAGCGATTGCGTCCCCCTTGACGAACTTCGACGCACCGTCCAGCGAGCCGAAGAAGGTCGTTTCCTGCTGGTCACGCTCGCGCCGTTCCTTGGCAGTCTGGTGGTCGATGGCGCCCGCGGACATGTCCGCGTCGATCGCCAGCTGCTTGCCTGGCATCCCGTCCAGTGCAAAGCGCGCGCCCACTTCGGCCATCCGCGCCGCGCCTTTGGTGATCACCATGAAGTTGACGATCAAAAGCACCCCGAAAACAACCAGGCCGAGGAACACACTGCCCCCCATGACGAACTGGGCGAATCCTTCGATCACATTGCCGGCCGCATCGGTGCCCGAATGGCCTTGGCCGATAATCAGCTTGGTGGAGGAGACGTTCAGTGACAGGCGCAGCATCAGCGACGCCAGCAGAACCGTTGGAAAAGACGAAAAATCCAGCGGTCTTTCAATGAACAGGGTGATGGTGAAAATCAGGATGGCAAGCGCAAAGGAGGCTGCCAGCCCGACGTCCAGCACCCAGGCCGGCATTGGCAGGATCATCATCACGATGATCGCCATCAGCGCCAGCGCCAGCAGGACAGTAGGGCTGAAAACTTGTTCCGTCGTTAGCTTAGGCACAGTACAGGCCCCATTTCTTGAATGCATTCAATTGATTGATAGACGGGAAGTCCGCCAGGGACTGGCTGCCCAAGGCCCTCCGGTGCCGCAGCGGCAGCACCAAAAGCAGCCATCCGGCTGCCGGCCTGTCAGCAGGCCCGCCCGCAACGGCCAGCGTCGTGGCAGCATCTGGCGGCGCAGGCCGGTGGGTAGCGTCTTTGAAGAGAAATGTGAAAAGGGCACTGGCGATGGCCATAGCCCCGCGTGCAGCGTGCGTTGCGCGCGAACGCAGCCCTTGCGGGCAAAGTATCGAGTTGTTTTCCGGCATTCTGCCCGTTCCAGATCAGGATTCACCCGCCTAACAGGTTACCAGCAGCCAGTTGACAAAGTGTTATCAGCGAATAGCAAAGGCCGCCCCGGGCGGGGCGGCCGGAACGCAGCAAAAAAGTTCCGGATCACCGTTCTTCTTCAGGAGCGTCCTGTGCCGTGCCGATCTGGTTGAGCAAATCGGCGATACCGCCCCGCGTCCCTTCGCTGCTCTCCACCAGCGCCCGCGCATAAGCCAGCGGCGGCAAACTGTCCGGATCCTTGACGGTTTCGCCGATTTTGGTTGTGACAGAGGCGACTGTGCCGAATTGCGCCCCTTCCTCCGGCTCGATTTCTTCTATCGCCCCCAGGTCTTCCGAGTGCCAGAAGCCGCGGGCGGCTGCGTCTTTCTCATCCTCTGCCAGCAGATACTCCCCGGCGCGGCCATATTCGCCGTTGCGCCACAAAGCCTCGGCGCGCAGGCGGTTGGCCCTGGAGCCGTCCAGCCCCATTAGTTCAACCAGCGCCCGGTGCGGCTTGTCCAGGGCGAGCGCGGCTTCGGCCATCATTAAGCGGCGGGTTTCATCCTGCGGGGCCAGGGACAGCTTGTTGAGCAGTTCCTGAGCGTAGTCGGCAAATCCGAGATCCAGCAGCCGGCGGGCCACTGGCACGGCGACAGGAGCCGCCTCAGCCGCCGTTGCCTGTCCGGCGAACACCAGTCCGTACTGCAGGAAAGTCACATCATCCGCGCGTTCTGCCAGCAGTACCATCAACGGCTCCAGCGCCGCAGCCCGCGCACTTGGGCCATCCCGCTCCGTCAGCCCCTTAAGTTCCTGAAACGCTTCGTGAAACTGTCCCATCAGCGCAAGCGACGAAACCTGAGCCCTGCGCAGTTCGACGCCAAGCTCCGTGTCACGGTTTTCAAGCTCGTAGGAGGCAATCAGGTCCGGCACATCAGGCGACAACGCCTTGCGCTCTTTCACACTGAGAGCAACCAAGTCAATCAGCGCAGCCGGTGCATTCCCCGTGCGCTCCGCAACTTCGCTGGTCAGCTCTTCAGCCACTTTCTCTGTGTCGCCCGCAAGTTCGGCAATCGCCGCCTCGGCAAGGTTGATCTCCGGCACTTCTTCAATTCCGGTCCGGTCCACAGCCCGCAGCACCGCTTCTGCGACATGATGCTCACCGGCTTCGGCAAACATTTTACTGACCCGCGGACCCAAATGCACTCTGAGGTGCGTGGGCAACTTGGAAAACGCCTGTTGTATAGCATCGGTGTTCGCGTTTTTCTTCACCGCACCGTCAGCCAGCGCGCCCCAGAACGCGCTGTTGCTTTCGCACGCTTGCTGTCCCGAAAACGGGTGTTGGGGCGGAAGATCCGTGCCATCCATCAGCACTGCCATCGCGTCCAGCAAGGCCGCATCCTGGCTGGCCTGCTCCGCGGGCGGCAGCATCGCCAGCATAGAACGGGCTTCCGCCCCAAAGCCGAAATAGAGATAGATCCGGGCTAGAGCGTAAACTCCAGCTGGGTTGACGTCGTCGAATTCCCTGACCAGCGCGCTGCGCAGCGGTCCGATCTGATCGGCAAACGGACTCTCATTGCCCCAATGGTGGATCGCCACGTCCCTGTCCGGAATACAGTGCAGGGCTTCATTGCTGCCGTCGCTCAGGGCCGCCATCAAACCGGTTTCACGGTCGATTGCAGAAGTAACGGAGATGTGGTCCAGCGGATTCAAGGGCCGGTCCGTACGGCCCAGAGGATCGAGGCCGGCAGCCGTGCCGGCGCCTGGCGGCCCATCCGCCGCCACGCTCACCAGTCCCTGGTTTGCTGCCCGACCGATTTGCTGCAGCAACCGCTGCTCGGATTCCTTGACCACCGCAGCGCGTTCAGTCTCCTCCATACTAAGAAGCAATCCGGCGTCCGTAAGCTCCGGCAGCATCCCTTGGGCAGCGCCTTCGTCTGCTGAAGGGACGCTGCTGCGATCCAACGGCAGAACAATATCCTCTGCCGCCTGTTCCTCCGCCCCAGAAGGCGCAGCTTCCGGGTTCGGCACCAGGGTGCTGTCCTGTGGCCTGACTGTGCGTCCCGGTTCTGACTGCCCGGCAACCGCGGCAGCCATTTCAAGCGCCATCCGTGCGTCCGCCGCGGCGGACTGGGAAAAACCGAAACGGTAGCCCCCGCCTGTATCCGGTGTGGTTATCGGAAGAATGCTGCTAGCCGTAGTGTATTGCGGCTGCGGTGCGGGTTTACCGCCATCCCGGATATCCACCACAAGGTAGCCATCCTCCTGCACATAGGAGGTGACCGTGCACTCGCAGCCCAGTTGCAGCCGCAGCGGCTGGCCGGGGCCGTTCTGCCCCAATGATTGCAACCGGGTGCGGGGAATCAGGTTGAAGACCCGGGATGTGTCAAAGACCACCTCAGGGGCGTCAATGTTGATAGTTGCCGTATATCCGCTTTGGGTCAGCGACCAGTCCGCGCCGTTTGGCAGGCGCATCACCAAACGCGTGAACCCCTTGTGCTCACCCGAGCGGGTCACGACTGTCTGCGCCTGGACAGTGCCGGCCGTCAAAAGAACGGCCGCCGTGGCAAGTGCTCGCCAGATCATGCTGCGTCCTGTTTCACCGATTTGAGGGCTTCTTCCAGCTCCGAGAAGCCGGGACGGAAATGCGACGGCGTATTCTGACGGCCCACCTCAATGCAAATCGCGGCTGCGTGGTTATGCAGGTTGGCCACCAGCACCTCGCGGATCAGCTGGTAGAAATGAGCGTCTTCTTCGACGACGGCTTTGACCTTGCCCGCGAAGGGCGCAACGAGGCCATAGGACAGAAACACGCCAAGGAATGTCCCGACCAGCGCGCCGCCGATCAGTTTGCCCAGAACCTCAGGCGGCTGATCGATCGAGCCCATGGTCTTGATCACACCCAGAACCGCCGCAACGATCCCAAGGGCGGGCAGGCCGTCGGCCATAGTCTGCAGCGCATGGCTGGAGTGCAGCGCGTGGTGCAGGTTGGCTTCCATCCGCTTTTCCAGCACTTCTTCAACCTGGTGCGGATCGTCATAATTCATCGACGCCGAGCGCATGGTATCGCAGATCAGGTTCACGGCTTCCTTGTCCCCCAGAATCTTGGGGTATTTATTGAAAACCGAGGAATTTTCCGGGTCTTCGATATGCTGTTCCACTTCAACCGGATTGGCCCGCGCGATTCGGATCAGTGCAAACAGTAGACAGAGGAGGTCGCGGTAGTCGTCAGGCTTCCACTTGGGGCCCTTGAACACCTTTCCGATGTCCTTGAGCGTGTGCTTGACGCCGCCCATGTCATTGGCAATCAGAAACGCCCCAACAGCGGCGCCGCCGATCATCATCATCTCAAACGGCAGAGACTTCAGAATGATCGCCATCTTGCCGCCGGCCAGAAGGTATCCGCCGAACACCATGGCAAAGATCACCACTATGCCTACAATCCCGATCATAGGTCCACTCCGAATTCCGTTGGTTTTTATTAGCTTAAGCGAGTCTTCCTAAGGAAAGACTAAGCTTGCGCGCCCAAGTCACTCCTTGGGCACTGCACCGTTGCGCCCGGCCAGGACGACGCTGATGGTATAGGCGGCTTCCGGGCTAAGGCCCGCCATGATTCCCGCCGCGGCCTCCGGCTGCATCCGGGCGAGAAAACCAGCCGCAAATGCCGGATCCATTTCCTCGAACAGGGCCGCAGCTTCCTTTGGCTTCATCTGTTCATAGACGGAGGTCAGGCGGGTCACGTCCTCCTCAGTTGCGCCATCGGCGAGGGCGAGAGTCGCGCGCAGCTTCTCCTCTGCCTGCTCCAGCGCCGCCAGCTTCCTGTCGATAGCCTGATCAGCAATTTCCAGCGCCTTCATCCGGTCTTGGATCTCCGCTTCGCGGGCGGCCAGTGCCTGCTCCCGCTCCTGGAAGGCCGCCAGCATTGTCTGCAGCTCAGCCGAGGTTGGCATTGATTCGCGCTGCGGCTCTCCCTTGTGGGCCGGCTCTTCGATGCCCGGCTCCTTCAGGCTGGCCACTTCGCGGGCGATCGCAGGCCCGGCTTCCAAGCCCAGCCGCACTGCGGCAGAGCCCATCAGCAGAACCGCCAGCATCATCAGCGTGCCGCCACGCCGCAAGCGCTTGGATTTAGTTGCCGTCTTCGCCATTACGCCACCCGGTTCTGGCTGCGGTTATGGCGGACAAACATCAGGCCCGAGGGCTTAGCCTCTTCCTGATCTGCCGCGGCCGGCTTCGAGTCGGCCTCATAGGCGGCGGCCATCGCTTCATCTTCCGCAGCGGGTTCCGCTTGCGGGGCCGCAGTTCCGGCCTCGGGGATGTCATGCATGGACGCCATCATCAGCTCCAGCCGCTGAGCCACCGACTCGGCGCGGCCCGTCAGCTGCTGCAGCGCCTTGCTGGAGCCGTCAGACACCTGCTGCGCCGATTGCAGCGACTTATTCAAGTCATCCACCTGTGCAGACAGTACGGCAACCGCGCCGCCCACGCCCTTTTCAAGGTCATTGAACCGCTTCAGCCTGCGTGACAGCACCAGACAATAGAATCCGGCGCCCAGCGCTCCGGCCGCAAGCAGGATATCAGCAATAATGTCCATCCTGTCCTCCTAGTTCAGTACGAAATCCATGATCAGCAGATCGCGCACCCGGCCCTGGCCGGTGGCAATATTGATCCGCCGCAGCATCTGCGCTCTCAGTTTCGGCAGAGCCATCGGATCAGTCAGATCCTCAAGCTCCAGTGCTCTCAGGTAGCTGTTCAGGACATCGATAACCCGCGGCAGGATTTTCTCGACCTCGGCCTGGTGCGCCAGGTCGACCTCAAGTTGCGCGCGGAACCGCAAGTGCTTGATACCGCTGGCTTTGCGCAGGGTAATCACAATCGGGTCCATTTCGATAAAGGCGAGATTGGCGATATCCTCCGCCGTCTCACCAGTGTCCACGCCTTCTGGCGCCTCTTCGGCCGCATGCGCCGGTTCTGGCGCTGCTTTCTGACCAAAGGGAAGAAGGCCTGACTGAACGGCAAAGAATCCGCCGCCCGCCCCCGCCAGAGCCAGCACCACCCCGATGATCAGGGGCAGTTTGCTTTTCTTGGCCGGGGCTTCTGCTTCTGTATCTACTGCAGCGTCTGTCATGGCTATCCCTAAAACGTCGTGCAGCTTCTTCATAACCTGCGAGGAACTAACCGAATGTTAAGGCCGATCCGTCAAAAGGGTTGCACGCCGGACAGAATGCCGGTGCGACGGAGGTTAATGTGCAGCAGATCAAGAATGTCTGGGCAGAAATGGACATGCGGAAGCGTCTGATTGCCGTGGGTGCCACGGTAATCATGATTCTCAGCGTCATTGCGATGTCCCATGTGGCTAGCAAGCCATCAATGACACTGCTTTATGCCGGGCTGGAAAGCGGCTCGGCCGGAGATGTGGTGCGGTCGCTGGAACAGCGCGGCACCCAATATGAAGTGCGTGGCGGCTCAATCTACGTGCCGTCGACGCAGCGTGACGAACTGCGGATGACTTTGGCCAGCGAGGGCCTGCCGGCCAACGGCGGTAAAGGGTATGAGCTGCTCGATTCGCTCAGCGGTTTCGGCACCACCTCGCAGATGTTCGACGCCGCCTACTGGCGCGCCAAAGAAGGCGAACTGGCCCGAACCATTGTCGCAAGCCCGCATGTAAGCCAGGCGCGGGTGCATATTGCGAACACCGGTTCAAATCCCTTCCAGCGCACGGTTGAACCCACCGCATCGGTATCCATCGTGCCGATGGGATCGCCGATCACGCCTGCGCAAGCCAATGCGATCCGCTTCCTGGTGTCCTCTGCTGTGACCGGTCTTGCGGTGGAAAACGTAGCCGTGATCGACGCCAATGGCGCTCTGATCGGGTCTGCGGATGCCACCGCTGCAGCCGGCGCCGGCACAGATGACCGTTCGCAGACACTTCGCGAGCGGGTGATGCGTCTTGTCGAGGCCCGCGTCGGCCAGGGCAATGCCGTGGTCGAGGTCAGTGTTGAAACCGTAACCGACACCGAATCGATCCGGGAAAAGCGCGTAGACCCGAAAAGCCGTGTCGCCGTCAGCACAGATGTCGAGGAGCGCGCCGATTCTTCGACCAACCAGGCGGGTGAAGTCACCGTTGCCTCCAATATTCCGGATGGTGATGCAGCCTCAGGCCAGGGATCCAAGGCCAACACCAGCGCAACCCGCGAGCGGATCAACTATGAAATCTCCGAAACCGAAAAAGAGATCCTCAGGGGGCCCGGTGCCATCAAGCGCCTGACGGTCGCGGTTCTGGTCAACGGCACCGCCGTGACCAACGATGCCGGGGAAAGCGTTTTCCAGCCACGGCCGGAGGACGAACTGGCCGCCATGCGGGAGCTGATTTCCGCCGCCGTCGGCTTTGACGCGGAGCGAGGCGACGTTATTACCCTCAAGTCCATGGAGCTGCCGGCGGTAGAGCCGAAGGGCACGGTGGCCACCGCCTCCTTCTTCGACAACCTCTACTTTGACGCAATGTCGCTGATCCAGATTGCCGCGCTGGCCCTTGTCAGCCTGATCCTGGGCCTTTTCGTAGTGCGCCCGATCCTCTCGAACCAGGCCGCTCCGGTCGCTGCCCTGCCAGGCCCGGATGGCGGTGACCTTCCCGGGTTGCCCGGGGTAGGCGGCGACGGCTTCATGACTGCGCCGGACCTTGGAGCGGGACTCGCGCTCGACGGTGAAATCGAAAACAACGAAACCGGGCAATTCGAACCGATGGGCGGCCTGCCGGCCATGGGCACGGGCGACATGATGGGCGCCGCCGGACTGCCGGCTTTGGGCGGCGGCATGGACGACCCCGTCGACCGCCTGCGCAGCATGATTGGGGAACGGCAGGAGGAAACCGTTCAGATTCTGCGCGGCTGGCTGGAAGAAAATAAGGAGCAAGCTTGATGACGATTGCGCATTTGCTTGAGGACTTCGGATTTGAAACGCCCGCTGAACCTGCGGTGGCAGCGGTCTCCGAAGAAGTCATAGAAGAACAGCGGCTGGCCTCCTTTGAAAAAGGTTACAGCGCCGGCTGGGATGATGCAGTGACAGCCAAGGATCAGGAAACCATCCGGATCTCGGCCGAATTGGCCAATTCGCTGGAAGACCTGAGCTTTACCTATCACGAAGCGCAGACACAGCTGCTCGATTCGCTGGATCCGATGTTTAAGGTTCTGACCAGCGCAATATTGCCGGATGCGATGGCAGCCTCCTTCGGCCATCACATTGTTGACCAGCTTGCCGGAATGGCAAAAGGACAGACAGACCAGCCGATGCAAATCGTGGTGTCTCCCGGCGAAGGGGCACCGGTGCGCAGCCTCCTGCCGCAGAATTTTTCCGTCCCGGTTACGGTACGGGAAGACAGCACGCTGTCCTCCGGCCAGGCCTATCTGAGCGTTGGCAGCACCGAATGCGAAATCAATTGCAACGCCCTTCTCGAATCGATCGAAGATTCGATTGAAGCCTTCACCTATCACGCGAAAGAGGACAGCCAATATGGATGACGCCGCCGATCTGAACATGAAAGCCGCTGACGCAAGCAACCCTTTTGTTTCGGTTCCCGTCGAAGTGGTTGTATCGGTCGGCAAGGCCCGGCCGCTGATCCGCGATTTGGTCAGCCTTGGGGAAAATGCGATCCTGACGCTCGACAAGCGGGTTGAAGATCCGGTCGACCTCTATGTCGGGGACCGGCTGGTCGCCCGTGGCCAGCTGGAAGAACTGGAAGGAGAGCAGGCCGGACAGCTGGCCGTGCGCCTGACGGAAATTGCCGATCTGCAAAGCGGTTTGGGATGACACACACGACCTTTGTGCGGGCGGCCTTGGTTTCAGCGCTTCTGCTGGCCTTGCCGCAGACCGCCCTGGCTCAAGAACTGAGCCTTTCGCTGGCAGACGGCGAGTCGATTTCAGCCCGCTCGATCCAGCTGATTCTGCTGATTACCGTGCTCAGCCTGGCCCCCGGCCTGCTGATCATGATCACCTGCTTTCCGTTCCTGGTGACTGTCCTGTCGATCCTGCGTCAGGGCATCGGACTGCAGCAGGCGCCGCCGAACATGCTTATCATCAGCCTGGCGCTGTTTCTGACATACTTCGTGATGGAGCCGGTCTTTACCGACGCCTGGAACAGCGGGATCAGCCCGCTGCTGCAGGAGCAGCTAGAGCCGGGCGAGGCCATCTCGCGCAGCCTGGAGCCGTTCCGGGCCTTCATGGCCAACCGGCTGGATCCGGACACGTTTTACGCAATTGCGGATCTCAGGCCGGAAACACAGGGCATGGACCCGGTGCCGGAGGCGCCGCTGTCCGCACTCGTGCCAAGCTTCCTGCTGTCGGAAATTGCGCGCGCCTTTCAGATCGGGTTTCTGGTCTTTCTGCCGTTCCTGGTGATCGATCTGGTGGTCGCCGCGATACTGATGTCGATGGGTATGATGATGGTGCCCCCGGCCATCGTGTCCCTGCCGTTCAAACTGGCGTTTTTTGTCGTTGCCGACGGCTGGAGCCTGATCGCCACTGCCCTTGTGCGCAGCTACTACCCCTGACTTTCCAATACGCGAACAAGCAAAGAGCCCGGGCACAATGTGTGACCCGGGCTTTTTGCTGTGCGAGCACTCCGGCCTCCGGCAGCAGTCGTATTCGTGGATATCCGCAGGAAGCAGGCTGGAGTTGCATGATGTCCGGCATGGCCCCGGCCGGCTTCTCTGACCTCTGGCTCAGACCGTGGCCAGCGGCGGGGCGTTACCGGCCCCGTATTGCGCAACCGCACAGGTGAGCCCAAGTGCGAGAAAGCTGTCTCTCGGACCAGTCAAAACCCTTAACGCTCCAAACACTTAAAGAGGCTATCCCTGTCCGTGCAGCGCTTCGCAGGGTTTGCAAGCAAAGACCAAGCACACTGCCTATTCTGCAGGGGCAGCCTAGTGAAAGCCGGGACCAATTGGTTAGCAGCCAGAAAAAAATTGCCCGGCTTCAGCAGTTGAAGCCGGGCTGTTTCCTGCCAGGATTGCCGAACCTGTCAGCGAACAACAAATTCCGCATGCAAGGCCCCAGCGGCCTTCAGGCTTTTCAGAATGTCGATCATGTCCCGTGGCGACACTCCGAGGGCATTCAAGCCTGCCACGACTTCCGAAAGCGAGGTCGTCTCCGGCACTTCTGCAAGTTGGATTCCCTCCTCTTCCTCAATGGCAGCACCGGTACGCGGCACGACAACCGTTTCGCCATCCGCAAACGGATTGGGCTGCACAACAAGCGGCGTCTCTTCGATCCGCAGGGTGAGGTTGCCTTGAGCGACCGCCACACGGGAAATGCGCACGTCGCTGCCCATCACGATAGTGCCGGAGCGCTGGTCGACCACTACCCGTGCCTTGCGCTGAGGCTCGACCAGGATATTCTCGATCCGGCCCACCGCGTGCGCAGTTGAGCGGGTATTGGTGCGGCGGATATCGACTTCGACGGTTCCGGAATCCCGCATCAGGGCAACATTACCGCCAAACTCGTTGTTGATCGCACGTTCGATCCGGCCAGCGGTGGTGAAATCCGGCTCCCGCAGCGCCAGCCGCATGGAACTCAGCGAGGCCAGGTCGAAATCGATCTCCCGCTCGACACGGGCGCCAGACGGAATAACACCTGCCGTCGGCACCCCTTGAGTAACCGTGGCAGCTTCGCCTTCGGCCACCGTGCCGCCAGCCAGGATCGTCCCCTGGGCGACGGCATAAATCTGGCCGTCCGCGGCGTTCAGGGGGGTCATGATTAATGTTCCGCCCATCAGGCTCTTGGAATCGCCGATGGCCGAAACGGTCACGTCAATTGTGCTGCCGACGCGGGCAAAGGGCGGAAGGGTGGCAGTCACAAAGACCGCCGCCACGTTCTTGGGCCGGAACTGCTCGCCGGTCACATTGACGCCAAGACGTTCCAGAATGTTGGACATGATCTCTTCGGTGAACGGAGAATTGCGCAATCCGTCACCGGTGCCGTCCAGGCCGACAACCAGGCCGTAGCCGACCAGGTCATTGCCGCGAACGCCGTCGAATTCCACCAGATCTTTGAGCCGGATGGTATTTGCCTGCGCCACCGCGGGCAGCAGAAACAGGCACGCAAAGAAGAGACGCAGAAAAAACATCATGAGATATACTTCAGCAGGGACAGCTGAGAGCTGCGGGCGGTGATGGTATAAAGTCCCTCGAGCTGCGTCTGTGCTTCCTGAAGCCTGGTGTAGGTTTCATACGGATCGGCAGAGACCAGGTTGTTTTTGACGATGCTCAGGCTGGTTTTCGAGGCTTCGTTGCGGGTATTGACCGCCTCAAGCTGCCCCTCGATGAAACCAACATCAGCCTGCAGATCCACCAGCCGGTCATCACTTTCAGACAGCTCGCTGCTGGCCTGGATTACCAGATCTATTTGCACGTCATCGGTCAGGCCGAGGCTGGGCTCATCCGCCAAAGCGGTAATGACATAACTTTGCAGGGTGTGCTTGAGGTTGTCATCATCGGCGCGGATACCCAAAGTCACCTGCTCCCCTTCTCCGACAGTAACCGGCTGCAGCGACGTCGTGGAGCCGCGGTACATGACCGCGTCGAAACCGGCCGGGTCGTCGAACCAGTCCTTGACGGCCTGAATGATGTCATTGCTGGTTGTCAGCCCCGACACTTCCGCAAGGATGGCCGTCATCAGCGTGCCGGAGTCGTTCAGCGGCTTGGTATCCGTCGCAGTGCCCGCAAAGATCGTCCGCCCCCCAACTGAGGTGTTCATCAGGTTAATAGCACTGGACATCCTCTTCTTGGCCTGGCTGCCAAACTGCTCCGCGTTTTCCACATCCACGGCCGGCGACAGTCTCAGGATGTCATTGCGCATCGCCTGCACTTGGCTGTTCACTTTTTCAAGGCTGCCCTGCGTGGCGGTGGCAAACAACTGCACCTCGCCATTGGCAACCATATAACTGTCGATCCGGTTCAGCGAGCTTTCCAGATCTGCCAGATAGGTGAAATCGCCGCCCAGCCGTTCGGTCAGATTAGCCGATTTTCCGGTCGCAAATTCTTCGGACAGAGTGGTGACGTTTTCCTTCAGCTCCGTGTTGCGGCTGCGAAGAAAGAGGTGCTGCGCCATATCGCCGTATGAATTCAAAATCATGGGTCAGATCCTCAAAAGTGTTTCCATAAGTTCATCGACAACGCTGAGCACACGGGCATTGGCGGCATAGTACTTCTCAACCAGCATCAGGTTCTGCAGCTCGGCGTCGGTATCGACGCCCAGGGCCAGTTCCGCCTGGCTCAGCTCATTGAAACTGGTGGCGGCGAAAGTCGAGGCACGCGCTGCGGTTTCATTGTCTTGGGCAAACCTGGACAACAGGTTCGCACTCAGCGTTGCAGCCGTCATGTCTGCGGTGCCAAGCCCGACCGAGGAGACCGTGCGGGTGGTGTTCAATGCGTCGGAGTAGGCCTGCAGCAGGCTTGAATCGCCCGGGTCCCCAGGGCCCGCGGCGTAAAGGCCATCGCGGAACCGCCAGGTCTCACCTGTGCCGTCCAAAGCCACCAGGTCATTCAGCTCGATCCGGTTGGATATGCCAACAGTGTTCACCGGATCGAAGAAAGAACCATCATCGGTGAAAATTCCCGCATCTGCGGCCCCGATCGTGGCATCCAGCGCCGGGTCCTGGAACCGTTCGATTAGATCGGCAGCCATGGCGTCCAGATCCTCCTGGGCCTCCACCGCTGTGACATCGCGGATTTCAAACTGCGCGGTCAGTGTGCCGCCGCGCAGCGGACCGCCCGGACTGGTGTCGATTGTTTTGCCATTCACCTGGAGACCGGAAATCATGCCGTTACCCAAGGTCATATGCGGCATGATATCCCGCGACGGCGTAAAGCTCAGCTCAGATGCCTTGTGATCCAGCAGCATCACCCCGCCAGTGGAATAAAGCGTGACCTGGCCATTGCCGCGGCGGACAGCATTGACCGGAATGATCCCGTTCACCTGATCGATCAGCTGGTCACGCTGGTCTTGCATTGCAACGGCGTCCATGCCGCCGGCCTCCACCACCATGATACGGGCGTTGAGCTTTTCAATTTCCTTCAGAGCCTGGTTCACTGTGTCAACCTGGCTGCTGATCGCGCTGTCCGCATTGATCCGCAGGTCCCGCAACCCTTCGGCCGTGCGCGAGATTGAGTCCGCCAGGGTGTTCGCCTTCACTGCCAGATCATTCAGACGGGGCTGCGAATCCGGTCGCGAAACCGCTTCGATCAGCGACGACTCGAAATCCGAAAGCTGTGACGCCAGCGACATCTCATCATCAACCGTGCCCACCAGATCGGACATCCGGCTGAAGAAATCGGCCTCCGCCTTGGCGGCCCCGTATTCTGCTTCGGCAACCCGGCGGTTGGAGATCAGCACGGGATCATTCATGCGCTGGACATTGCCGACCTGAACGCCGGGAACACCGGCGCCGGGGCTGTTCAGATCCAGAACCCGGCGCGTGTACCCCGGTGTCAGCGCATTGGCCAGATTTTCTGAGACCACTTGCGAGGATCGGCCGGCCGCGCTCAGACCGCTCATGGCGCTGTTAAGGGCGGAATAAATAGACATGTTCAGCCTGCTTTCGTGAAGCCAATGTCAGGGAGCATCAAGCGCGTCAGCGCTTGATGTTGGTGGTTTCCTGCAGCATCTCGTCAACGGTCTGGATGACCTTGGCGTTGGACGAATAGGCACGCTGGGTCTGGATCATGTCGGTCAGCTCGGTGGCGACATCAACCGCCGATTCCTCTTGGGCGTATCCCAGGATTTCGCCGGTCGGGCCATCGCCGGCATCCCACAGGTAGAAGTCACCGGATTCGTCGGTGGGCATGTAGGTCTGCGAATCAAGGGCGCGCATGCCGTTGATGTTGGAGACATCGGCCAGCGGCACCTTGTAGATCACCTTCTGGTCGCCGGAATCATACTCTGCGATGACTTCTCCCGCTTCGTTGATTTCGATTGCAACAAACGATCCGACCGCAGTGCCGTCCTTCTCAGTAGTGCCCGGCACGAATTCCTCGCCAAGCTGGCTCATCCCGCTCTGCTCGCCGATGACACCGATGTTGATCTCCACAGGCCCGCCGGCAACATTGATGGTGATCGAGCCGGCGGTGGCGTCATAGGCGCCGCCCGTGACAGTAGCGACACTTTGCAGCGTGCCGGCCGTGGAACTGGCGTCATCGAAAGTGAGGGTGTACTCGCCGATAACCGTCGCGCCGGTCGCGGAATCGACAATCTCCATTGTCCATTCGTTGCTGCCGGTGGTTGCCGGCGGCGTAGCTACGCTTGGCGTATAGGTGATCGTCAGCTCTTCGGAGCGGCCCATATTGTCGTAGTACTGAACAACCTGTTCAACCGGGTCGCCGGAGGCGCCGAGATCGGTTTCGGAGGCAGGCAGGTTCGCTGTCAGGCTGATTTCGGTCGTCGGTTCCGCAGAGAGCCGGTTCAGGTCAACGCGGATCGGCTCCAAGGCATCGGCGGTATCCCGCGCCACGTCCGGCACTGTGCCGTCAGCCTGCGCAGGCCAGCCCATCAGAACCAGGCCGGACTCCGTTGTCAGATACCCGCTGGAATCGGTCCGGAACGACCCGGTGCTGGTCAGCATCATGGAGGGGCTGCTGCCTGCCTCCACCTCTGTGATCGAGGCAACGGGCAGCATGCCGCGGCCGCGCACCGCCAGGTCTGTGGCGTTATTGGTCGAAACCAGCGGGCCGCGCTCGTCGATCAGCCGGACATTGGTCGTGCGCACACCGCCTGCCGAATAAGTGCCTCCGGAACCGGACAAAACCATGGAATGGAAATCAGTTTGCACCCGTTTGTAGCCGCGGGTCGAGGAGTTGGCGATATTGTCGGAAATGGAGGCCAACCGGCTGGCGTTGGCGCTCAATCCTGAAACGCCCGCATTCAGCGACGAAGAAATGGTCATAGCACGCCTTTCTGCTGCATCTAATCATTCTGGATGCAACAGCTAGCGCAGGAGCGATTAACGGGCGGCTAACAGATAAAATATGACTCATCTGCCAGCCGCCAGCCCTAATGTTTTCAGCGGTTTACTCGCGCAGAAAGATGATTTCGATCCGGTCGTTGCGGGCGGCCATCGGGTTTCCGGCAGCCAGCTTACGGTCGGCATGGCCGGTTACCCTGTGAACCCGGCTCGCGTTCAGTCCGCCCGATTCGAGCAGCGTGCGGGTTTTATCCGCACGAGCATGAGACAGTTCCCAAACCGGATTCTTCGCCAAAACAACCGGATGAGAGCGGATATGGCCGCCGATCGCGACATTGCTGGTCACACCTTCCGAGACCCGCGCAATCATCCTGACCAGATCCCGGAACAGCGGCTTCGGCTCCGCCTGGCCCTCTTCAAAGAGCGGCATATCCTCGGTGGCAAAAAGCTCGATGATCAGTCCCTCGTCGGTGACCCGCGTCAGGATATGACGGGCCATGGCGACCGACACCATGCTCTCCCCGCCGCGCCCGGACAGCTGTTCCTCGATTGCGCGGAACTTGGAATCCTGCTCCTCGCGATTCTCGTCGGACTCGACCCCGGTTTCACCCTGTGCCTTCCGGGCATCCATCGGATTGATATCCGTGGCCCCGGTCCCGGATTGAGGCTGAATGTCCTCGGTGAACATGCTGTCACCCTGGAAGGCGCCATTGCCGCCGCCGGACACCCGGCTCAGCGGAATTGACGGCGAGAAGTAATCCGCCAGCCCTTTGCGTTGTTTTTCTGTCGTCGCGTTCAGCAGCCACATCAGCATAAAGAAGGCCATCATCGCGGTCACGAAGTCAGCATAAGCCACTTTCCACGCGCCACCGTGGTGGCCATCGCCACCACTGACTTTTTTCTTCTTGATGATAATGGGCGCCACATTGCTCTGTGCGCTCATATCCACCACCACTATTTTCACCCACCCCCGGAATAGCAGGCTGCGCGTTAAACGGGCCTTAACAATTAAACTTGCCGGCAGTTCGCGCGCTTGGCCGCGCACCCGGCACCATAGTTCCGGGAGAAATCATGCATCTTAAAAACCAGTTATCTCGACATCAAACAACCTTATCGAAGTTTGATCGGGAACAACCAATCGCGCCGCACCGGACGCTAGGGTCCCCCCAACACAGCACATGGGACACTGAAAGGAGATCATCATGCTGACCCGAAGAGCCGCACTGATGGGGGCAGCCGGAGCAGCAGCGCTGCCTGTACTGGCCAAGGCCGCCAAGGCTGAAAGCACCTCTGTTCACGAAGCCGCCGCGCCTGCCGACCTGTCGAGCCTCCAGCGCATCAAGCGCGAGCTGGTCGCCCCGCCCTTCGTGCATGACCACGAACAGGTTGCTCCGGGCGGACCGCGCATCGTCGAATTCGAGATGAAGATCATCGAGAAGGAAATCGAGGTCGATCAAGGCGCCTACCTGCAAGGCATGACCTTTGACGGCTCCATCCCGGGCCCGATGATGGTGGTGCATGAGGGCGACTATGTTGAACTCACCCTGATCAACCCGCCGGAAAACATGCTGCAGCACAACATCGATTTCCACGCAGCCACCGGCGCCTTGGGCGGCGGCGCGCTGACCCTGGTAAACCCGGGCGAGAAGACCGTGCTGCGCTTCAAGGCAACACGCCCCGGCACCTTTGTCTATCACTGCGCCCCGGGCGGCCCCATGATCCCCTGGCACGTGGCCTCGGGCATGGCCGGCACCATCATGGTTCTGCCGCGCGGGGGTCTGTCAGACCACAACGGCGATCCGGTGAAATACGACCGCGTCTACTACATCGGCGAAAACGAATTCTACATTCCGAAGGACGAGAACGGCGATTACCTCCGCTATGAGGACGTCGGGGAAAGCTATCCGGACACGCTGGAAGTCATGAACGGGCTGATCCCCAGTCACGTTGTGTTCAACGGCGCGGTTGGCGCTCTGACTGGCGAGAACGCCATGAAGGCGAAACAGGGCGAGAAAGTACTGTTCGTGCACAGCCAGGCCAACCGCGACACCCGCCCGCACCTGATCGGCGGCCACGGCGACCTGGTCTGGGAAGCCGGAAAGTTCAACAACGTGCCGGACCGCGACCTGGAAACCTGGTTCATCCGAGGCGGTTCTGCCGGGGCGGCGCTCTATGAGTTCTTGCAGCCAGGCGTCTATGCCTATGTGAACCACAATCTGATTGAGGCGGTGAACCTCGGCGCAACGGCCCACGTGGTGGTCGAAGGCGAGTGGAACAACGACCTGATGGAACAGGTGGTCGCCCCGACCGAATACTCCGGCGCCTGACCTTTCGCCGGATAAGGAACTGGACAGGGCGGCCGCAGCACGCGGCCGCCCGTTTTTGCCTTGAGGGGACGCTGACATGAAAGCTGAGCTGATTGCCGCCGGGCTTGCCGCCGCCATTGGCCTTCCCGGCCTTTGGTTTTCCGCGGCCAGGGATCCGGCACCGCTGGCCGAAACCGTATTCATAAAGGCGGACACGATTGCCTACCGCCCCATCGGAAACTTTCACCGCAATGGTAAAAGCGTGGTGCCCCCGGAACAGCAGCGCCATGTGGGTGCCTTTGAGATTATGAAGCGTCAGGTCTCTGGCGCAGAATACGCAGCCTGTGTGGCGGCGGGCGCCTGCAAGGCGGCGGACAGTACCCCGGCAGAAGGCAATCAGCCGCAAACTCTTGTCAGCTGGCATGACGCGACGGCCTATGCTGAATGGTATTCCAAGGAGACCGGCCATAGCTGGCGCCTGCCGGACGAAGCCGAATGGCAGCTGGCCGCAGCGGAAATCTTTGGCGACGAGGCGGTTGAAACCGATGGCGGCGACCCCGCCCAGCGCTGGCTGCGCCAATACGCCCGCGGTGTCACCCTGCGCGGCCTGCCGGGGCCGGCACAGGACCCGAAAAGCGAGCCCGGCGCCAACAGTAACGGGTTAACCGGACTTGGCGGCAACATCTGGGAATGGACTAGCGGCTGCATGCAAAACGGTGAGGTCACCAAGGATGGCAGCCTCGAATTCGGCGATCCCTACTGCAGCGCCCGCATTACCGGCGGACGGCACCGTGCGGTGGTAATCGACTTCATCCGCGACGCCAGCGTCGGCGGCTGTGCCGTCGGCCTGCCGCCGGATTACCTGGGCTTCCGCTTGGTAAAGGACGGCTGACACAACCGCAGCCGTGGCACTCCCGCGCCCGCAGGTGCCCCGGCTGCGCCGGCGCCCCTTGGCCGCCTTGGGCCCGGCAGCTGCGCTGCCTGCCCCGTCAAAAGCCGTTCAAAGAAACACCTGCCTTGAACAGCCCTTCCCACTGTTGACTTCCCATCCGCGCCTCTAAGCTAAACCGCACCAAGCCGCCGCCGCACCCGCAGTCCTTGACCCGGTGCTAGCGAGCGGCGTTCGGTGGAGAGGATGACCGCGCTGTGCGCCAGCACAGTGCCACGCCCAACTGTGAAGGGCCTCCGGCAGGAGGCTCTGAACAGGCGGGAGCTGCCCGCTCCAGAGTCAGGACGCCCGGCTGTAACGCACCCCTTCCGGCACATGGGCATCAAAGCTGCTGGCAATGATCCGGGTCAGCGGGCGGCCCTCGGGGAGGATTTCCAGCGCTTCCGCGTCCAAGTTCACCAGATCCCCAAAGCGGGCTGCGATCTGCGCCAGGTCTGCATCCAGACTTGCTGCCAGATCTCCAAAGCGTTGCCGCAGCTCTGTCCGGTCCAACCGGAACTCACACATCAGCATCTCGATTGCACGGCCGCGCAGCAAATCCTCCTGGCTCATCACATGGCCGCGCGCGCCGGTCAGCTGGCCGGCCTCAACCCGCTGCACATAAGCTGGCGTGGCCGCGGCGTTCTGGATGTAGCCGCCGGCAAAGCGGGAGATCGACGATGCACCAAAGCCGATCAGCGTCGGGCAGGTGTCATCGGTGTAGCCCTGGAAATTCCGGCGCAAATGGCCGGTGCGGGCAGCCACCTCCAGCCCGTCGCCGGGTTTGGCGAAATGGTCGATACCAATCGCGGCAAAACCCGCCGCCGCGAATTTCTCCGCCGCCAGCCCGGCCAGATGGTAGCGCGCCAGATCGTCCGGCAGCGTCTCTTCCTTGATCAGCTTCTGCCGCTTGGCCACCCAAGGCACATGCGCGTAACCGAACAGCGCCAGCCGGTCAGGGTCCAGGCTCAGCACCTTCTCCACCGTGTCCGCCATCCGCGCCTGCGTCTGATGCGGCAGGCCGTAGACCAGATCGGCATTCAGGGAATTGATCCCCGCTACCCGCAGATCCTCGACGCAGGCCTTAGTCACCTCAAACGGCTGCGCCCGGCCGATTGCCTGCTGCACCAGCGGATCGAAGTCCTGGATGCCGATGCTGGCACGGTTCATGCCTTCCTCTGCCAGCGCCGCGATTTTGTCCCGGTCGACCATGGTCGGGTCGATCTCCACCGAGAACTCCCAGTCTTCAGTCTGTGGAAAAACCGCTTTCACTGCCTGCGCCAGCCGGTGAATCAAGGCGGGCGGCAAAATGGTCGGCGTGCCGCCGCCCCAATGCATCCGCCCCATCCGCAGACCTTTGGGCAGAAGCGGCGCCACCAGCTTCAGCTCCTGCTCCAGCGTGCCGATATAGCTCTCGACCGGACTCAGCGTCTGGGTTCCTTGCGTCCGGCAGGCGCAGAACCAGCACAGCCGCTCGCAGAACGGGATATGCAGGTAGACCGAAACCGGCACATCCGGATCCAGCGCCTGCAGCTCGCGGGCCTGCTCCGCAGCGCCAACGGCTGCAGAAAACACCGGCGCGGTCGGATAAGAGGTGTAGCGGGGCACCCGGCTGTCAAACAGCCCAAGGGATTGGAGGCGGTCAATCTGTTTCATGACTTTCCTATGCCCCTTTTACGAATCCGCCACTTTGCGCAGGATCAAACCGGCACCCGGAATTCCTGAAGAGTGGATCTCTGGCCCTTCCCGGCAACACACTGGAATTAATCGGGAAAACGGTCCTCGGACATAATTTCAGGAAAATCGCCAGGGACGCACATTTTCCATTTGACGCTGCCTGCGACTCCGCTTATACGCCCTCCTCACGACACCTGCCCAGGTGGCGGAATTGGTAGACGCGCTAGCTTCAGGTGCTAGTGTCCGTATGGACGTGGAGGTTCGAGTCCTCTCCTGGGCACCATTCCCCTCTAATCTAAAATCTGCACGCAGAATCGCGGTCTTCGCGCGATACTGAAAGTATGAGCGCCCGCCGTTTCCGGCAGGCGCAGGGGCAGACCTCAGGCCGCCCGATATTGCGGTGCCGTTGCCAGGAACCGGCCATAGGCACTGGCGTCCGGCGGCGCGAATTGCTCCACTAACGGATTCGGCCGCTTCCACTGCGTTGCCCCCATATCCATCAGCAGCTCATCGAAGTGCTTGAAATGGAACGGCGCAGAGCACAGCCCGCCATAGATTTGCGCCGCCGGACGCTCCTTGCGGCGCCAATCGAGCATCATCTGGATGTTGTCCTCCATTTGCTCCCGCGTGGGCTGCCGCGCCAGCTGGCCGTCTGCATAGCGGACCAGCCAGTTTGCCACCATCTCCGCCGACAGAATCGTGCAGAAGCTGGAATTGAAACCGACAAATCCCATCTCCGGCAGGTCAGGGTTCACCGCCAGACGGTAGGTCCGGTACTGGCCGTCCGCCTCGATCAGCTTGTCCAGGTGCTGCTGCGCCAGATAGGGAATACCCAGCTTCCAGCCGACCGCCGAGATCACCAAATCAGCGCCGATTCTCTCACCGTTTTCCAGCACGATTTCATCACCCTCATACCGCGAGAAGGTGGTGTGGTGCGGAATGATTGAACCGTCCTTGAAGCCCTCAAACAGGCCCGGTGTCACGATCGGGACCGAGCAGGAGACGTCTTTCTCGATCGGCACATCGGGAACCATGTCCCATTTCTTCAGCCCCAGCTGCATCTTCAACAGCGCCTCGAGACCGCGGAAATTGGCCCAGATCAGCGGCTTGGCGAGGCCATAGAAGGCCTTGTGCAGCCAGCTGCGGCCCCAGCCGTTGAACTGCACCTCCTGCGCCCGCATGTAGAGCAGCTTCTTGAAGTTGATGCCGCCGACAAAATACGGCACCCGCCAGACATTCTGCCGGTAAACGAGATGCACCTGTTTGGCGCCGTTCTGCGCCGCGTTCACCGCCACATCGGTGGCAGATTTGGAGCCGCCCAGCACCACCACCCGCTTACCGCGCGCGTGTTCCGGGTCCAGATATTCAGAGGAGTGCATCACCTCCCCGCCCTGCGCGGTGAAGACCTCCTGCCCCGGATGGGTCAGGATGTTCTTCTCGGAAAACTGCCCGGTGCAAACCACGGCAAAATCCACGTCCTGCACCCGGGTCTCGCCGCCTGTCTCTATCACCAGCCGCCAGCCCGGCTGCCCGTCCGGGCGCCGGTCCATCTCCAGCACATTGGTGTTCAGCTGGAACAGCCGGTGCAGATCATGCTTGTCCGCATAGGAATGCAGATAGGCATGCACTTGCGGCCCCTTGGGCCATTCCGGGTAATCTTCCGGCATCGGGTGATCTGTATAACAGTACAGTTCCTTGGGAGATTGCGTCTGCACCCCCGGATAAGAGCGCGAAAGCTCCCACACGCCGCCCAAGTCATGGCTGCGCTCATAGCCTAGAACCTGATGCCCCTTTTCGGCAAAGGCCTTGGCCGCGGCCAGCCCGCTTACGCCGCCGCCAATTACGGCGACCGTCTTGCGTTTTACCATGTCCGCCTCCCTTATTCCGACGGGGGCGGCAGGAATTCCACCTCATGCAGCGCCGACAGCCGAACCAATTCTTCCGGGTCGGTCACCCCATCCAGCGCGCCGAACAGATCGAACAGCTTGCGCGACGGCGCCACCCCGAACACGCAGGTGGCCTCAGCACCGGAGCGGTTGAAGATACCGTGCGCCACTCCCATCGGCATCCGCACCGTATCGCCCGGCCCGGCCTGATAAACGTCGCCGCCGAATTCCACCTCCAGCGTGCCCTCCAGCATGGTGATCCACTCATCCTGGGTGGGGTGCACGTGCGGCGGCACAAAGGTGCCGTCCGGAATGACCGCGTGCCATATGAAAGCGTTTTCGCTGTGCAGCTTGGGCGTATAGGTGTGCCCCACGACATTCCAGGACAAGCCCTCCAGCCCGTCCGTCACCTTGGTGATTCCCTGATCCAGAGCCATAGTTTCCTCCCTTATCGCTCAATCAAGAAGCCTAGGGGCAGCGGTGGAAAAGGATTATCCAGAATGCGCAAAATAGCGCAGACCCGCGCGATTGCCTGAGTAGGGAACCGTGCTAGGCTGCACGGATGACCAGGCAGCAGGCAGAATACAAGCGCGAGCCCTTGCGCGCGTGGCGGCAATTTCACAGCCGCGACATCGACGAGGCCCGCACCCTGGTCGCCCAGAAGTTCTGCGACCACCGCTTGCAGCCCGCCGGCAAAAGCTGCGGTTTCGGCACCCGCCACAACCATGTGCCCGGGCACAGCTTGTCCCTCAACTACCTGAGCTACGGCTCTGCCGTGCAGATAGACCCCGGCGAGCTGAATGATTTCTATCTCGTGCAGATGCCGCTGAACGGCACCGCCAAGGTCGCCAACGGTGCTGCAGCGGTGGACTCGGATACCCGCCACGCCACCGTGCTCAACCCGACACGGGCAACCCAGATGACCTGGCACGCCGACTGCCAGATGCTGCTTCTGCAAATCGACCGGGATGCACTGCACGGGTTTGCCGAGCGCGCCGCCGGGCTGCCGCTGTCCGAGCCGGTGGTCTTTGACACCGCGGCACCGGTCGGCACCGGGCCTCTGCAGGGCTGGGCAAGGCAATTTATCGCCTGTGCCCGCGCCACCGACGCCCGGGCCGGTTTCGGCCACTGGAGCGCAATGCAGCAGCAGCTGATTGAGGAGCAGCTGATACTTGGCCTGCTGACCCTCCAGCAAAGCAATATCCGCCATCTTCTGACCCCGCGCACGCCTCAAGGCAGCAGCCTGCAGATCCGCCGAGCACAGGACTATATCCATGCAAACGCCGCTGAGCCGCTGACCGTCTCAGCCATCGCCGCCGAGGCCGGCTGCAGCATCCGCACCCTGCAAGCAGGCTTTCGCCAGCATTTCGGCCTGACACCGGTGGAATACCTGCGCGATCTGCGGTTGGACTTGGCCCGGTACCTGCTGCTGTCCCGTCCCGCGGAAACACCGGTCAGCTCTATTGCTTATGACAGCGGCTTTTCCCACTTGGGCCGTTTTTCCCAGCTCTACCGCGCCCGCTTTGGCGAGCTGCCCAGCGCCACCCGCGCAGCCTCGGGCTATCCGGAACAATCTGACTGCCCCCTTCTTCCCCGGAACATCATGAATAATCAGGAAGCCGGATCCAGTTTCCGGTATGGGTCTTAGACGGAGTCAGAGCCATACAACTGCTACGAATTGCTGGCGGTTAAAGCCGGCGCAGGCATCGGCCCGAAAAACCGAGCATAACACTTGCTCCAGATATCAATGGCCTATCTGTACCAATCCATTGATAATGGGTGATATTTTGGCGACCCCGGCAGGATTCGAACCTGCAACCTGCCCCTTAGGAGGGGGCTGCTCTATCCAGTTGAGCCACGGGGCCGCGTATGTTTACGCGATAGCAAATCCGTCCTGCGATCACAATGGGATGGGCGGGGCCAGCAGCTGATTTGCCGCGCGCAGTTTCCATTGTGCAGCAGCAGATGTCTGCGCTAACCTGAATGCAGCAGTAATAAGAGGCTCAATAACGTGACAACGGACAGCAAGCGCCCGCTCACCCTTCGCGATGTATCAGAGGCGACCGGTGTTTCCGAAATGACTGTGAGCCGCGTGCTGCGCAACCGCGGGGATGTGTCGGAGAAGACGCGCACCAAAGTGCTGAGCGCCGCCAAGGAACTGGGCTATGTGCCCAACAAAATCGCGGGTGCGCTGGCCTCGAACCGGGTGAACCTGGTTGCGGTGATCATCCCGTCGCTGTCCAACATGGTGTTCCCCGAGGTGCTGACTGGCGTCAACAAGGTGCTGGAAAATACCGAGCTGCAGCCGGTTGTCGGCGTCACAGACTATCAGCCGGAAAAGGAGGAAAAGGTGCTGTACGAGATGCTCTCGTGGCGCCCCTCCGGCGTGATCATCGCGGGGCTTGAACATACCGAAGCCGCCCGTGCCATGCTGAACAGCGCCGGCATCCCAGTTGTTGAGATCATGGACACTGATGGCAAACCAGTGGACGCGATGGTCGGCATCTCCCACCGTCGTGCCGGCCGCGAAATGGCCAAGGCGATCCTCAAGGCAGGCTACCGCCATATCGGCTTCATGGGCACCAAGATGCCGCTCGACCACCGCGCGCGGAAGCGGTTTGAAGGCTTTACCGAAGCGTTGGCGAAAGAGGGCGTGGAGATCGAAGACCGCGAGTTTTATTCCGGCGGCTCGGCCTTGGCCAAGGGGCGCGAGATGACCCAGGCCATGCTGGAGCGCTCGCCGGAACTGGATTTTCTCTATTACTCCAACGACATGATCGGTGCAGGCGGCTTGCTGTACTTGCTGGATCAAGGCATCGACGTGCCGGGCCAGATCGGCCTCGCCGGTTTCAACGGCGTGGAGCTGTTGCAGGGCCTGCCGCGCAAGCTGGCCACCATGGATGCCTGCCGATTGGAAATCGGGCGCAAAGCGGCTGAGATTATCGCCGCACAGTTGGAAGACCCGGACGCAGAGATTGAATCCCACGTCACGCTGACCCCGACCATTTCTTATGGCGATACGCTGAAACGGCGCTGATGGCGCTTCAGCGGCTCAGCAACCACAGCGCGCGGCGGCTGTTCCTGGACCGCCACGCGCTGCTGGAGCAACCCGCTGGCCCGGCAAAAGGTTCGGATCTGCTGGAGCTGATTCAGCGGCTTGGTTTCGTGCAGCTCGACAGCATCAATACAGTGGCGCGCGCCCATGACGTGATCCTTTATTCACGTCGGCCGGGCTACAGGTCAATGAACCTCAAACGGCTATACGAACAGGACCGCGGGTTGTTTGAGCATTGGACCCATGACGCCGCGATGATCCCGATGGCGTTTTACCCGCACTGGCATCTGAGGTTTCAGCGCGACACTGAGCTCTTGCGCAAACGCTGGCGCAATTGGCGGCGCGACGGGTTTGAGGCGCAGTTTGAAACCGTGCTGAACCACGTCCGCGACTACGGGCCGGTCAGTTCTTCCGACCTCGGCAAGGACGAGAAAAAGGGCTCTGGCGGCTGGTGGGACTGGCACCCGTCCAAAACCGCGCTGGAATACCTCTGGCGCTCCGGCGCGCTGACAGTTGTGGGGCGCGACGGGTTTCAGAAACGCTATGACCTGACGGAGCGCGTGATCGAGGAGTCTCTGCGCCCCGGAGCCCGCTGCGATGAAGCGGCAACAGTCAACTGGCTCTGCTCCGCTGCATTGGACCGGCTGGGCTTTGCCACATCGGGAGAGCTCGCCGCCTTTTGGGACACTGCCTCCCCGGCGGAAGCCAAGGCCTGGTGCGCGGAGCAGCTGCGCCGTGGTGAGCTGGAGGAGATCGAAGTCGCGCAGGCGGATGGCAGGTTGCGCAAGGTGTTCACCCGACCTGGCACGGTGGAGGAATCTGCGGAGCTGGGGCCGGCGCCGGGCCGGATGCGCGTGCTCAGCCCCTTTGATCCGGCCCTGCGCGACCGCAAGCGGGCCGAGCGGCTGTTCGGGTTCCACTACCGGATCGAGGTCTTCACCCCCGCTCCCAAACGGCAATACGGCTACTATGTCTTCCCGCTGCTGGAGGGCGAACGCCTTGCGGGCCGCATCGACATGAAAGCGGACCGCGACGCAGACTGCCTGCGTGTGACCGCCGTCTGGCCGGAGAAGGGTGTGAAATGGGGTACGGCCCGCATCAGGCGGCTGGAGGCGGAGCTGGACCGCGTGGCGCGGTTTGCAGGTGTCAGCGCAGTGGCGTTCTCTGATGGCTGGCTGCGCTGACTGGCCTTACTCCGGCCGCAGCTGCGCTTCGATCACCTCCCGGTAGTCCTCGGGTGCGGCTTTGGCCGTGAATGTCTCAGGGGCGATGAAGACGCAGACGAATTTGCCTTCAAAGCACAGCACCCCGTCCTGCCGCGCATTGACCCGGAAGGTTACCGACTTGCTGCCCAAGGCAGCCGGCCAGACCTCGCACATCAGACGGTGCCGCGGCGTCACAGGGGACCGGAAGTCGATGCTCATATGCACAAATGGCGTTCCAGTGCCCCGGTCCAGTTCCATCTGATACCAGCCGTCACCGTCCAGGTGATGCTCCCACCAGGCGTCGATCGCTTCCAAGGCAAAGGCGGGCAGCCGCCCGGTATAGGCAATCCGCGCCGGGTCGCAATCGCCCCAGCCCACGCGGATTTCATGAGTGAATGTGTCTTGCCCTGCCATTTCCTGCCGCCCCGCGTAATTCCTCATTTGGATCCTACCGGCGCGAGTCCGCGGTATCAAACGGCACGGGCCGTCAGTACCGCTGCGTCACGAACCGGAGCGTTCGCGGCACAGGATCACATCCGGCAGCAAGCCCTCCCCCGCGCGAGGCGGGAGAGGGCGACGCATCACTGCATCAGCATCAGCGGCAGCAGCGTGATGATCGGGAAGGCCACCAGGATGACCACCCGGATCAGGTCAGAAGCCACAAAGAACATGACGGCCTTGTAGGTGTCGATCATCCGGGTCTTGCGGTCCATCGCATTGATGATGAACAGGTTCATGCCGACCGGAGGGGTGATCAGGCCAACCTCAACCACGATCAGCACCAGCACGCCGAACCAGATAGCGACATATTCCGCCTCGATCCGGTTCACACGGCCTTCGGTCACCCGGATGCCCAGTTCCTTCATCTGCTCACGGGTCAGTTCGGCACCTGTGGCAATGGCATCCTGTATCGAGGCAAGCATCTCTGCCCCCATCCCCTCAGGGATCCCGGCCTTCAGCACCTCCATTGCCGCATCCGCCTGCATCGCGGGCAGCGACAACAGGCCAAAGTCCATGGCAGAGATTACCGGGAAGAAGATCGGGATGGTCAGCAGGATCATCGACAGCGAATCCATCAGGCAGCCGAACACCAGATAGAAGGCGAGGATCAACGCCAGGACCATCCACGGGCTCAAACCCTGGCTCACGACGAAATCGGCCAGCTCCTGCGGCACCTTGGTCAACGCCAGAAAGCCGTTGTAAAAGCCCGCGCCCAGCACAATGAAGAAGATCATCGCAGTGGACCGCGCCGTTACCAAGAAGCTGTCCGCCAGTGTTTCACGGTTCAGCCCGCCATTGGTCCAGGCAATGAAGCCAGTGCCAAACGCCCCGACGGCCGCGCCCTCGGTCGGGGTAAACCAGCCCAGGTAAATGCCGCCGACAACCAGACCAAACACCAGCAGCACAGGCCAAACATTTAAAAGCGCTGCAAAACGGTCGCGCATCGGAACCGGCGGGCGGGTGCCCGCGCTTTCCGGGAACAGGCGCACATAGATGGAAATCGCAATCACATAGCCCAGTGCCGCCAGCAGGCCGGGAATGAAGGCCGACAGAAACAGCTTGGCGATATTCTGCTCGGTCAAAATGGCATAGATCACCAGCACCACCGAGGGCGGGATCAGGATGCCCAGCGTGCCGCCTGCCGCCAGTGTCGCGGTCGAGAACCCGCCGGCATAGCCGTATTGCTTCAACTCCGGCAGCGCGACCCGGCCCATGGTAGCCGCCGTCGCCAAGGAAGAGCCGCAGATCGCGCCAAAACCGGCGCAGGCGCCAATGGCCGCCATCGCAACTCCGCCCTTGCGGTGGCCCAGGAACCCTTCGGCCGCCTTGAACAGCGCGGTGGACATGCCGCCCAGCGTCGCAAAATGCCCCATCAGCAGGAACATCGGCACGATGGTCAGCGAATAGGAGGAGAAGGTGGTGTAGGTCTCGCTTTTCAGCCGCCCGAACGCGACCTGCGTGCCATCCGTCACCCAGATCAGCCCGCCAAGGCCGACCAGAAACATCGAAAGCCCAATCGGAACCCGCAGAAAGATCAGCAGCATCAGAACCGGGAAGGAGGCGATGCCAATTTCAAGAGCCGTCACTGTTCACCCTCCACGCCGTCCCAGATCAGGATCCGGCCGGTAAAAAATTCGATGGTGCGGATTGCACCCATGTAGATGCCCACGATGGCCGCCACGACCGCCGCCACCATGCTGATGGCGTAGGCCCACCAGATGGGAAACTCGAGCAGGAAGGAGGTCTCGCCATTGGAGTACTTACCTGCAAGCCCTGCCCCCAGCCGCCAGGCGATCAAAACCAGCACCGCGGCAAAAACAACTTCGGTAACCATTCGCAGAAACCGTTTCACGCTGCGCGGAAACGCATTGGCCACCACATCGACCGAGGCATGGCCCGCGGTGATCTGGCACAATGGCAGGAAGGCAAAGATGGCAAAGGCCACCCCTGCCTCGACCAGTTCAAAGTCGCCGTTGACCGGCCCGACCCAGCCCGTCATCCATTTTGAAAACCCCGGCGCAATCCGCTCCATCAAATCGCCATGGAAGAAACCGTTGAGCAGGCGCCCAGCGATCGAAACACATGTCAGAATGATCAGAAGAGTGAGGACCGCACCGCCCAGGTAGGCCATTGATTTGGCCAGCCGCATCATGAGCTTGTGCATGGTTCAGTTGCCTTGTTCCGGTATGCAAAGGGCCGCAGTGCCAATGCCGCGCGGCCCTTCACCTTTATCAATCAAACCGCTTTACTGGTACTGCGGCGTGTATTTCTCGATCAGCGCGCTGGCTTCTTCGATCAGGGCGGCGCCATCAATGCCCTTTTCCTTCATGTCAGCAATCCACTGGTCATAGATCGGCTGCGCGCGCTCGCGCCAGATTGCGGTCTGCTCTTCATCCAGGGTGATGACGTTGTTGCCCAGATCAAGCGCCATCTCGCGCGAGGGGCCGTCAGAGTCCGCCTGGGTGCCGCCGGCAAAGACTGAGAACTCCAGGCCGGAGTTGTCGTCGATGGCCTTTTTCAGGTCATCCGGCAGGCTCTCATACTTCTCTTTGTTCATCGCCAGAACAAAGGTGAGGGTATAAAGCGCCTTGCCGGTGAACTCGGTGTGGTTTTCCACCAGTTCCGGAACCTTCAGCGCCGCGGTCACTTCCCACGGAATGGTGGTGCCGTCGATCACACCCTTGGACAGGCCTTCCGGAATCGCCGGAACCGGCATCCCGACCGGAGTCGCGCCCAGCTCGGTCAGCAGCGCGTTGACCGAACGGCCGCCGCCGCGGATCTTCATGCCTTCCAGATCTTCCGGCGTTTCCACCGGATCGGCGGTGTGGATCATGCCCGGCCCATGCACCCAGGTGCCCAGGATCTTCACATCCTTGAACTCGGTGTCCTTCATGTGCTTGTCGAACATTTCCCAATAGGCATGCGACACGGCGCGTGCATTGGTCATCATGAACGGCAGCTCAAACACCTCGGTCGAGGGGTAGCGGCCCGGGGTGTAACCCACCACGGTCCAGACGATATCCGCAACGCCGTCGATGGCCTGGTCCATCAGTTCCGGCGGCTTGCCGCCCAGCTGCATAGACGGGAAGCGATCGACTTTGATGCGCCCGCCCGAGGATTCCTCGACGTTGTCCGCCCAGACGTCCAAAATCAGTTTCGGCACGTTCGCTTGCGCCGGCAGGAATTGGTGAAGCTTCAGCGTCACCTCCTGCGCAAATGCCGGTGCCGCGCAGAATGCTGCGACAGCTGCCGCGCCGACGGCGCCCAGTAGCTTTCTCCGAGTGGTCATATCGTCCTCCCTTTGACCTCATCCCTTTCTGGATGCCCGCCTTTGCAACTTTGCTGCGGAATCCAGCGATTATCTTTCCGTTTCTGCCGTCAGAGCCCCGTTAAAGGTTCGTTTAACGAACCGGCTGCACCCCTGCTATTAGGTGCGTTTGTAACCATCAACAGCAGATTATGCATTTTCCACTCATGAAATCCGTCTGATGACCGCTGCCCCAGGCGGATTTGCAGTCTGATATGTTACGAAGCCCCCACAATCACATTCAAATTGATACATATTGAACCCGGCGTAAGGCAACAACAATCAACCGCTCCCCCGCCTTGCGTCATTCGGCTGCAGTCAAGGACAGCTCCACCGGCGCCAGCCCGTCAATCCCGCCGCGCATCCGGCCGCCGCTCTGCACCGGTCCGACCCCGGCCGGCGTTCCGGTCAGAATCAGGTCCCCGGGCCGCAAGTGGTAAAACCCTGACAGGTGGCAGATGATCTCCTCCACAGACCAGATCATGTCATACAGGGTAGCATCCTGCCGGGTCTCCCCGTTCACCTCCAGCCAGATCCGCTGCTTTTCCGGGCCGCCCCAGTCCGCCGCCCGCGCCAGCGGCGCCAGGACCGTGCCGTTCTCCAGATCCTTGCCCAAATCCCAGGGCCGCTGTTTCTGCCGTTCGCGGATCTGCAGATCACGCCGGGTCATGTCCAGCGCACAGCCGTAACCAAAGACAGCCTCCCGGGCTTCCTCCGGTGACGCCCGGAACACCGGCGCCCCGATGGCCACGGCCAGTTCCATCTCATAATGGAAGTTCTCCGTGCCCGGCGGATAGGGCACCTCCGCACCTGACAGCACCGCATTGGCCGCCGCCTTGGTGAAATAAAACGGGGTCTCCCGGTCCACTTCGTTGCCCATCTCAGCAGCATGGGCCGCATAGTTGCGCCCGACGCAAAACACCCGCCCAACAGGATAACCCGCGGCCTCCCCGGCAACCGGAATCACCGGTGTTTCCGGCAGTGCAAACAGAACCTCACCCATCTGAGAATCCTTTTAGAATGGACGTCCACCTAGTCAGACCTCCAAACAACAGGCCTGTAAAGCCTGCATTCTTCTTCTAATGGATTGAAATACCTTATCCATGCGTCCCTCAGCGGCGCACGTACTGCGTCTCCACATGATGCCCAGGAACCTTACAGCAGGCCGGTCCCCAAAGAAGGAAGGACATGGCTGTATTCAACGCAGGATTACCGAAACTGGCCCCGGAGCCAGAACACGCCCAACCGCTCACCACAACGGTCGCGAGAATCCCCAAAGGGGATCAACATCTTAATTGTTTCAGCGGTATTTTTGGAGGAAGTGGTGAGCCGTGCAGGATTCGAACCTGCGACCCACTGATTAAAAGTCAGTTGCTCTACCAACTGAGCTAACGGCCCACTTCTTCGTCGCGGTCTAAGTGTTTTTCCCAGAAGGTTCAAGCACTTATTTCGCTTCGGAACTGCTTGGCAGCGTGTGTCTTGCTGTCCCGATAGGCGGCGTATCTAGGGGGAGTAGCGCGGACGGTCAACCCCTTTTTTCAACTTTTCTCACCGGAGGCTGGATTCATCTTTGCGCGGGGTCTATATGCCCGCCATGAGCACCTCCGCAGATACCGCACTCCCCTTCATCAAGATGCACGGGCTGGGCAACGACTTTGTCGTTGTCGACGCGCGCGCGAGTGACATTGCCATTACCCCAGCAATGGCCAAGGGAATCGCCCACCGCCAGTTCGGTGTCGGGTTCGACCAGCTGACCGTTATTTCGAACGGTCCGGGGGATGCGCATTTGACCTTCTACAATGCCGATGGCTCCACCTCCGGCGCCTGCGGCAATGCCACCCGCTGCATCGCCCGCCATTTGATCCTGGAAAGCGGCAAACCAGAGCTGCACCTGACCACGGACCGCGGCGACCTCTATGCCCGCGATGCCGGCAACGGGCTCACCTCCGTCAACATGGGCGCGCCGCAGCTGGACTGGCGGGACATTCCGCTTGCCGAGGAAGCCGACACGCTGGAACTGCCCATCGAGGGCGGCCCAACCGCCACCGGCATGGGCAACCCGCATTGCACCTTTTTCGTCGAAGACGCAGAGGTGATTCCGCTGGAGGAATTCGGCCCCCGCTATGAGCACCACCCGCTTTACCCGCAGCGCACCAATGTGCAGGTCGCCCAGGTGACCGGCCCCGACCGCATCCGCATGCGCGTGTGGGAGCGCGGTGTGGGCGTGACGCTGGCCTCGGGCTCTTCCTCCTGCGCCACCGCTGTTGCCGCCGCCCGCCGCGGGCTGACTGGCCGCAAGGTGCAGATCGACCTCGACGGCGGCACCCTGTGGATTGACTGGGCCGAGGACGGCGTCTGGATGACCGGCCCGACCATGCATGTGTTCGACGGCACCTTCACCCGCGAATTCCTGGAGTCGCTGGTATGAGCGTGCCCAAGTTCACCACCCTTGGCTGCCGTCTCAACGCCTATGAGACAGAGGCGATGAAGGAGCTGAGCCAGCAGGCAGGGCTGGAAAACGCCGTCGTGGTGAACACCTGCGCGGTGACCGCTGAGGCCGTGCGCAAGGCACGGCAGGAAATCCGCAAGCTGCGAAGGGAAAACCCGGAGGCGCCGATTATCGTGACAGGCTGCGCCGCCCAGACAGAGCCGGAGACCTTCGCCGCCATGGAAGAGGTCACCCGAGTCATCGGCAATACTGAGAAGATGCAACCGGAAACCTGGCAGCAGATCGCCAAGGGGCCGGATTTTATCGGCAACACGGAAAAGGTCCAGGTCGACGACATCATGTCGGTGACCGAGACGGCGGGCCATCTGATTGATGGCTTCGGCACCCGGTCGCGCGCTTATGTGCAGGTCCAGAACGGCTGCGATCACCGCTGCACCTTCTGCATCATCCCATACGGCCGTGGCAACTCCCGCTCCGTCCCTGCCGGTGTGGTGATCGACCAGATCAAGCGGCTGGTGGACAGGGGCTATAACGAGGTGGTCCTGACCGGTGTGGATCTCACCTCTTGGGGCGCCGACCTGCCCGCGCAGCCCCGTCTGGGCGACCTAGTGATGCGGATCCTCAAGCTGGTGCCGGACCTGCCGCGGCTGCGCATCTCCTCCATCGATTCGATCGAAGCGGACGAGAACCTGATGCAGGCGATCGCCACTGAGCCGCGGCTGATGCCGCATCTGCACCTGTCGCTGCAGCACGGGGACGACCTGATCCTCAAGCGCATGGCCCGGCGCCATTTGCGCGACGATGCCATCGCCTTTTGCGAGGAAGCCCGGCGCCTGCGTCCGGAGATGACCTTCGGCGCCGACATTATTGCTGGCTTTCCGACCGAGACTGACGCCCATTTCGAGAACTCGCTGAAACTGGTCACCGACTGCGGCCTGACCTGGCTGCACGTGTTCCCCTATTCCAAGCGTGAGGGCACCCCGGCTGCGAAAATCCCGAACCAGGTCAACGGCAACGTGATCAAGGAGCGCGCCGCCCGGCTGCGCGCGGCCGGCGATGCTCAAGTGGAACGCCACCTGGCAGCGCAGATAGGCAAGACCCACCGCGTCCTTATGGAAAACCCGCATATGGGCCGCACCGAGCAGTTCACAGAGGTGGCTTTTGCAACACCGCAGGAAGAAGGCCGGATCGTCACCACTGCAATCGCCGGAGTGGCAAACGGCCAGCTGGTGGCTTGAGCCTAGGGGTTTGCTTTCCTCCGCCTTTCCCGCTAAATCTCACAGCAAGGTCCCGGATACCTGCCGCTCGCGGCCTCTGGCCATGGTGAAATCCGGACAAGGCTTATCCTGACGCCTGGGTGCACGCCCGGACAGCAACGCGAGCCCTGTCTGCTACGGCATTTGCACCCTTTTGCGAAAGGTCAATCCATGCAGACTTCCTCTGCCCTGCCAACTGTACCGCAGCTCAAGGCCGAAGCACGCCTGCTGCGCAAGCATTCCGTGGCCCAGGGCCAGCCCATCAGCCACAGCACCGCCCTGGAACGGATCGCCCAGTATTACGGTTTCCGCGACTGGAACACCCTCTCTTCCCGCGCTTCCAACGCGCCGGAACTGCAAGTCGGCATGCGTGTCGAAGGCCGCTACCTGGGACAGCCGTTTACGGGGTATGTCCACGGGCTTGCCACCTGCGGCAGCAGCGGCCACCGGCGGATCACGCTGCAGTTCGACGCCCCCGTGGATGTGGTCCAATTCGACAGCTTCTCGTCGTGGCGCCACCGGGTGTCCGCGGTCATAGATGCCGGCGACCGCTCACCGCAAAAGACCTCCAACGGGCGCCCGCATCTGACCGTCAGCCCGCTGGCATAGACCGGCGGGCAACGTTCGCCTGCAACGAAAAACCCCCGCAAGCGCTACTTGCGGGGGATTCCAAAATTTATACTGTCAGCCAGCCAGGGGTCACTCTTTGCCCTTGACCGGCGCCCACAGCTTTTTGTTGGTCAGATACAGCAGCACCGACAGAACGGTCAGGAACAGCACGCCGACAAAGCCGGCCTGCTTGCGCGCCATCATCTTGGGCTCGGCGGTCCACATCAGGAAGGCCGCGACGTCCTGCGACATGGCTTCCACATCGTTGGCGTGGCCGTCAGCGAACTCCACCTGCTCATCGGACAGCGGCGGCGCCATCGAGATCCAGCCGCCCGGGAAGGCGGTGTTCTCATAGAAGATGGTGCCAGCCTCTTCCTTTTCCTCACCGGTGTATCCAGCCAGCAGCGAGGCGATGTATTCGGCACCGCCCATACCCTTGAACAGCTGGTTGATACCCAGGCCATAGGGGCCGTGGAAACCCGCACGCGCCTTGGCCATCATGCTGAGATCGGGGGCGCCGGCGTTGTTGTTTTCCGGGAAGTTGTCGACCGGCTTGGCCGGGCGGTCCTCATCCAGTTCCGGATCGTAGACGCTGAAGTTGTCAGCTGCGTAGGCCCGCACCTGGTCCTCCGGCATCTGCGGGCCGCCCTCGTCCGACAGGGTGCGGATCGGCACCAGCTTCAGCCCGTGGCAGGCTGCGCAGACTTCGGTGTAGATCTGCAGGCCGCGCTGCAGCTGGTTGCGGTCATAGGTGCCGAACGGCCCCTCGAACGAGAAGTCGTAGTCGGTGATGTGCTGCTCGCCGCCGCCTGCTGCGAAAGACGCAGCAGGGATCAGGGCCAGAGCGAAGGCGGCACCGGTTGCCAGTTTCTTGAACATTGCTAGGTGTTCCTTCTTCTTACTCGGCAGGAGTGGCTTCAGCGGAAGACTTCTTGCCGTAGTGGGCCTCGAAATCTTCTTCGATGGTCGCCGGTTGCGGCAGCGGCTTCTCGATCACGCCCAGCAGCGGCAGGATCACGAAGAAGTAACCGAACCAATAGGCCGATGCGATCAGCGAGAACGATGCATAGGGTTCTTCCGCCGGCATCGCGCCCAGCCACATCAGGGCAAAGAAGTCGATCACCAGCAGCGCGAACCACCACTTGAACATCGGGCGGTAGCGGCCCGAACGGACGCGCGAGGTGTCCAGCCAGGGCGCCAGGGCCATGGCCAGGATCGCGCCGAACATGGCGATCACGCCAAAGAACTTCGCATCCACGATGCCGCCGGTGATGAAGGAGGCAAACTGCACAACCCAGACCTCGGAGGTGAAGGCACGCAGGATCGCGTAGAACGGCAGGAAGTACCATTCCGGAACGATGTGCGCGGGCGTCACCAGCGGGTTGGCCTCGATGTAGTTGTCCGGGTGGCCCAGGTAGTTCGGCATGAAGCCGACGATCGCCCAGAAGATCACCAGCACCACGGCAAGGCCCAGGAAGTCCTTGATCACGAAGTACGGCCAGAACGGCAGGGTGTCTTTCTCGGCTTCGGCCTTGGAGCCTTTGCGCACGTCAACACCGGTGGGGTTGTTGTTGCCGGTGGTATGGAAAGCCCAGATGTGCACGATCACCAGGGCCGCAATCACGAACGGCAGCAGATAGTGCAGCGAGAAGAAGCGGTTCAGGGTGGCGTTGTCCACCGCCGGTCCGCCCAAGAGCCAGGTCTGGATCGGCTCGCCGATGAACGGGATCGCGCCGAACAGGCCGGTGATCACGGTGGCGCCCCAGAAGGACATCTGTCCCCACGGCAGCACGTAGCCCATGAAGGCGGTGCCCATCATCATCAGGTAGATCAGCATGCCGACAATCCAGGTGATCTCGCGGGGCGCCTTGTAGGAGCCATAGTACAGGCCGCGGAAGATGTGGATGTAGACGGCAACAAAGAAAAGCGAAGCGCCGTTCATGTGAAGGTAGCGCAGCATATGGCCGCCGTTCACGTTGCGCATGATATGCTCAACGGATGCAAAGGCCAGGTCGACATGCGGGGTGTAGTGCATCACCAGAACGATGCCGGTGACGATTTGCAGCGCCAGGCAGAAGGCCAGGACGATGCCCCAGATCCACCACCAGTTCAGGTTCTTGGGGGTGGGGATCATGATGGTGTCATAGATCAGGCCGACGATGGGCAGGCGGCTGTGCAGCCACTTCTCTGCGCCTGTCTTCGGCTCGTAATGGTCGTGGGGAATACCGGACATGAGCGCGTTTCCTTATCCCAGCTTGATGGTGTTGGCGTCGGTGAACTCGGCCAGCGGAATGTGCAGGTTCTCAGGCGCCGGGCCTTTGCGGATACGGCCGGCGGTGTCGTAGTGCGAACCGTGGCAGGGGCAGAACCAGCCGTTGAATTCGCCTGCGCCGTCACCCAGCGGCACACAGCCCAGGTGGGTGCAGACACCCATCATCACCAGCCATTCGCCGGTTTCGTCCAGGGTGCGGTTCACGTCAGCCGCGTCAGTGCCCGGCTTGTTGGCGTTCTCCGACCGCGGGTCGATCAGCTCGGTCAGCTCCACTTCGCGGGCCGCTTCGATCTCTTCCTGAGTACGACGGCGGATGAACACCGGCTTGCCCAAGAACATGACCGAGATCTGCGTGCCAACTTCCACGCCGCTGACATCGACCAGGATCGAGGACAGCGCTTTCACGTCGGCGGAGGGGTTCATCTGGTTGACCAGGGGCCATACTGCGGCACCCGCGGTCACTGCCCCGGCGCCGGCAGTGGCGTAGTAGAGGAAATCTCTCCGGGTTCCTTCGTGGTCTTCTGCGTGGGACACGAGGTTTTCTCCAATTCCAGCGCCCGTTTAGGGCAAACATGCGCATGCACCGCGATTGCTCGCAGTGACTCTGGCGCGTGTCTAGCGGGGAGAGAGCCGTTCGTCCAGCGGTCATGGGCGCGCAGAAAGCCGCAGACGGCAATTCTGTCACGCCTGGGCGACAGTGCCGCACCCATATCGTTGCGGCACCTGTCCGTTTCAAGGGGCCGGGGTCACGCCGCCGACGGTTTTGTCGCCTGCATCGACGGGCGCGATTCGAACTCCTCAAACCACTCCGCCAGCGCCTCGTTGCCCTGGCGCCAGTTTGTGTCCGGGTGGCGGAAGTTCACATAGGCCAAAGCACAAGCCACCGCGATCTGGCCGATATCCAGCGGCCCCCGCAGATGGCTCATCCAGCGCGCATTGAGTGCCGCACAGCCGCCCAGCACCTTGCCCTGCTGCGCATCCAGCCAGCCGTCCCACTGTTTTTCCTCCGGGCGGAGGCGTTTCTCGTAGGACATCAGCACGGCCGCATCCATGATTCCGTCTGCGGTCGCCTCCAGCACCTTGCTGTCCCAGCCGCGGTTGTACAGTTTGCCGCCGGCGCGCTCATCCAGATAGGCGCAGATCACCCGGCTATCATACAGCGCCGGCCCGTCATTGCGCTCCAGCGCCGGGATCTTGGCCAGCGGATTACTGGCCTTCACGTCCGGACTGGGGCTCAGGGGCGTCGTTGTGACATCCTGGATTTCGACATCCTGCAATTGCCCGGTTTCATGCAGAAGCACCAGAACCTTGCGGGCAAATGGGGATGCTTGGGAATAGGTGAGCCTCATGGGAAATCCTCCGCTGTTTGGCCGCAGCCTAATGCAAGCGCGCCTGAGGGGAAGGGCCAATCACCGCACTGTGTTAAACTGGGTCTGTGTAACAAGTGGCAGGAGACCCCCAATGATCATGAGAATATTCCAAGTCGTCACACGCCCCGGCAAGGAAGCCGAGTTCAGCAAGTTCTTCCATGAAACAGCGATCCCGCTGATGAAAGGCACCGACGGCATCGTCTCTGTCCTGCCCGGCGCGCCGCGCGCCGGGACCCCGCGGGAATTCAGCTTTGTCATGGTCTGGAAGGACCTGGCCTCACTCAAGGCGTTTGCAGGCGAGGATTACACCAGCCCGCACATCGACCCCGCCGAGGCTGAGCTGGTCGAGTCGCGCACCATCAAGCACTACGACTTGGTCGAGACCTGACCCCGCACCGCAATTCGCGCTTGCAGGAATCTCCGCCGCTTGCCACAGTCCCGGCGTTCTCAGGGCGGGGCGGAATTCCCCACCGGCGGTAAGCGGGCCAGTCCCGTAAGCCCGCGAGCGGCGTCTGTGTCCACAATCCGAAAAGTGGGAACCGGTTTTCGGGAAAATTGTGGAACAAGCATAGATGTGTCAGCAGATCTGGTGCGACTCCAGAGCCGACGGTCACAGTCCGGATGAAAGAGAACGTGCGTCAGGACCGCTTTGGGCTTTTCAGCCCTGCGTGCGCCTGCCGTTCGTGATCGCCTTGGGTGACGTGTCAGAGCCAAAGGAGATTACGAGATGACACACACCCGCTATGCCTTCATCAAGGCGCAATGGCATGCTGATATTGTTGACCGCGCGCTGGAGGGCTTTTTGCAGCTGATCCCGGCAGAGCAAGTCGACGTGTTCGATGTGCCCGGCGCTTTTGAGATGCCATTGCTGGCACAGGAGTTGGCCAAAACAGGGAAATACGCCGCCGTGGCCTGCGCCGCCTTTGTGGTGGATGGCGGCATCTACCGGCATGATTTTGTGGCTCAGGCCGTGGTCGACGGGCTGATGCGCGCCGGGATGGATACCGGGGTGCCGGTGCTGTCGGTCTCGCTGACCCCGCACCACTTCCAGGAAACCGATCACCACATCGCGATCTACCGCGAACATTTCGTGCAGAAGGGCCGCGAAGCCGCCAATGCCGCGCTGATGATCACCAAGACACGGGAGGCCGCTCTGGCCGCATAAACCACAGGCCAGCGCCTGCCGGGCCGCAACCGGCCCGGCCATGGCTCACCCCAAATACGCCTTCAAGGCCGGCGGCGGGTTGTCCAGCAGCTCCGCCGTGGCTTGCGGCGGATGCGCCTTGCCCTCCGCCACCAGCACCACCTGATCCGCAATCCGACGCGCATCATTCGGATCGTGGCTGACCATCAGCACCGTTGCGCCGCTTTCGCGGGCCAGCTCCGCCACCAGATCCAGCATCTCTGCCTTCAGCGCAGGTCCGAGCGCGGCAAAGGGCTCATCCAGCAGCAGGATATCACGCCCCTGCACCAGCACGCGCGCCAGCGCCACCCGGCTTTGCTGCCCGCCGGACAGCGCCGCAGGCTTACGCCCGCCCATGCCGCCCAGGCCAACCCGCTCCAGCGCGGCATCAACCCGGCTCCACTCCGCCGCGCTCAGCCTCAGGTTCGCATGCAGCCCCAAGCCCACGTTCTGTGCCACGGTCAGATGCGGAAACAGGTTGCCGTCCTGAAACAGCATCGCCACCGGCCGTTTACCCGGAGGCTGGCTGGTGAGGTCCGCACCATTCCACGCGATGCGCCCGCGGGTGACGGGCAGGAAACCGGCCACAGCCTCCACCAGCGTGGATTTCCCGGCGCCGGAGGGGCCAATCACCGCGACGCAGGCACCGGCTGCGATCTCCAGATCCGCCTCCACCGCGTAATCGCCGTTCATTATCCGGCAGTTCTCAAGCCTCAGCATGCCAGCGCCCTCCGCGGTCCAGAATCCAGAATACGCCCATCGACAGCAGCAGCAGCAGCAGTGCCGCGCCGGCCGCTGCCTCCATCCGGTAGGCCCCCATCAGCCGGTAGATCTGCAAGGGCAGCGTTGCGAAATCCGGATCGGCAAACAGCGCCACCACGCCGAGGTCGCCCATCGACAGGGCCGCCGCCAGACCGGCCGCAAACCCGGTCTGCGCCCGCATCCGCGGCAGGTAGACACGCCGGACAAAGGCCCATCCCTGCATGTCCAGCGACAGCGACAGGCGGCCGTACCGCCCCAGCACCTCCCGCGCACGGGGCACCAGGATGCGCATGGCAAAGGGCAGCGCCATCACCGCATTGACGAGCGCCGTCACCGGCAGCGCCAGCGCAAAAGGGTCCGCGATGGGATAGATCAGAATGAACAGCCCGGTGCCGATCACCAAGGGCGAGGCTGCAAGGCCCAAGATGCCCGACAGCTCGGTCATGCCGTTGCGGCCTGCCGCCACGGCAGCGGCCATCGGCAAGGCAAGTCCCAGCAGGATCACCGTGCTGAGAGCCGCAACCAGTATGGAGGTTCCGGCAGCCTGCCAGACACTGCTTTTCAGATCTGCCATCCCCGGCAGACCTGCCAGCGTAATTGCCGCCAGCGGCAGCAGCAGGAACGCCGCGGACAGGACAATCCAGAAAGCATCAGCGCTGCGCGCCAGCGCCCCTTGCCCGTCCCAGCGCCGCACCGCGCGGTCGAGACCGGAGCCAAAGCCCTCGCCCGCCGACACGCGCAACGCCACCAAAGCGGCGGCGGCGGTCAGCAGCAGTTGCAGGCCCGACAAAAGCGCCGCGCGGCCCAAGTCGAAATCGAATCGGAATGCCTGATAAATAGCGAGTTCAATGGTGGTGGCCCTTGGCCCACCGCCCAAGGTCAGCGCCACCGCAAAGCTGGACAGGCAGATGGCAAACACTACCGCCAGCGCGCCCGGCACCACCCGCCGCAGCATTGGGCCTTCCAGCAGCCGCCACATCGCCAGCGGCCCGGCATCCAGCTGCGCCGTCAGACGGAAGCGTTCGGCGGGGATCTCCTGCCAGCCCTGCAGGATCAGCCGGGTCGCCAGCGGCAGGTTGAAGAACACATGCGCCAGCACCACCCCGTGCAGCCCGTAGATCTGCACCGGCTCCAGCCCGAACAGACCCAGCAGGCTGCTCAGCCAGCCAGCCCGCCCAAAGACCGAAAGCAGGCCAAGAATCGCGACAATGACCGGAAGAATGAAGGGCGCCCCTAACAGCGCAATCAGCAGGCTCCGCCCCGGAAACCGCCGCCGCGCCAGCGCGCGGGCGACCGGGGCGGCAAGACCAACACTCAGAAGGGCCGACAGGCTTGCCTGGGTCAGAGTGAACCGCAGCGCGGCCCAGTCGCTGGCGCCAAACCCGGTGCCAGCCTCAGCCCTGAGCGCAACAGCCCCAAGGGTTCCAAGGATCAGCGCTGCCACCAGCAGGGCCGCGCTGATCCCGGGAAAGGCGCTTACTGGCTGAGCGCGTCCAGCCATTCGTCCAGCGCCGCATCGCGCACTTCCGCTGCCTCAGCTTCGCTCAGCAGCAGGGATTTTCCCGGTGCGATCAGGGTCTCAAAGCCTTCCGGCAGGCCTGCTGCCGGGGTGACCGCCGGATACATCCAGTTGGTGGTCGGGATGACCGACTGGAACGCATCGGACACCATGAAGGCCAGGAACTGGTCGGCCAGCTCCGGCTGGTCGGTGTTCGCCAGTTTACCGGCAACTTCCACCTGCATGTAGTGACCCTCATCAAAGGCTGCCGCCGCCTTGGAGCCGTCTTCCTCCGCAATCAGATGGTAGGCGGGCGAGGTGGTGTAGGAGAGAACCATGTCGGCCTCGCCTTCCAGGAACATGCCGTAGGCCTCGGACCAGCCCTTGGTCACGGTCACGACATTGTCGGACAGGCCCTTCCAGATCTCCGGCGCCTCGTCGCCATAGGCGGCCTTGACCCACAAGAGCAGACCCAGCCCGGGGGTCGAGGACCGCGGGTCCTGAATAACGATCCTCTTGTCGCTGGCCGCCAGCGCCTTGAAATCCGCAGGCGCTGCGGCATCGGCGTTATGAACAAAGGCGAAGTAGCCCCAGTCATACGGCACAAATGTCGCGTCGTTCCAGTCTACCGGCATTGCATAGTCGGCGCTGACCGAATGCTCGGCAAACAGGCCGGTTTCCTTGGCCGCAGCGGTCAGGTTGGTGTCGAGACCCAGCACCACGTCGGCGTCGGAACGCGCGCCCTCCAGCTTGATCCGCGCCAGGAGCGCGGCACCGTCGCCTGCGCTTACCAGTTTCAGGTCGCAGCCGCAGACCTCTTCAAAGGCCTTCTCCACTGCCGGGCCGGGGCCCCAGTCGGAAACAAAGCTGTCATAAGTATAAACAGTGAGTTCGGGCGTTTCGGCAAAGGCTGCCGAGGCGCCAAGCAGTCCCGCTGCAAATGCAAGATGTTTCATGCCATCCTCCTTTGCGGCTTTGGGCAAGGGTGGAGGCTGTCCAGTACCTTCCCTCCGCCGGTGTGATCCGGTTCAGGTTCAACGGGTGTCATCTCAGCGCTCGCGCGCACCCCGAGGTGGCGCGGACATTAGGCCCCAGCCGCAGCAATGACAAGCCAAAGCCCCGCCAGGACCTAAGGCTTGGTGAAACTGGACCGCTGCCAGCACCGGCCCCTTGTTCATCTGGCTGAAAATATCCCGGGGGAGCCGCCCCAGGCGGCGGGGGCAGCGCCCCCTCTCGCCTTTGCCGCAGAGGAATCCGCTTGAGGCACAGCCCCCTGCCCGCTAAGCACGTCCCGCAAAGGAGACCGCGCCTCATGTCGATGAACAGCTTTGGACACCTCTTCCGCGTCACCACCTGGGGCGAGAGCCACGGGCCCGCGCTTGGCGCCACCGTCGACGGCTGCCCGCCGAATGTGCCGCTGGAGCCGGAAATGCTGCAGCAGTGGCTCGACAAGCGCCGCCCAGGCCAGAACAAGAACACCACCCAGCGCAATGAGCCGGACGCGGTGAAGATCCTGTCCGGCGTGTTCGACGGCATGTCCACCGGCACGCCGATCCAGCTGATGATCGAAAACACCGATCAGCGCTCCAAGGATTACGGAGAGATTTCCCAGACCTTCCGTCCGGGCCATGCCGACATCACCTATTTCCAGAAATACGGCAACCGCGACTACCGCGGCGGCGGCCGCTCCTCTGCCCGCGAAACGGCAGCGCGGGTGGCAGCCGGCGGTGTTGCACGTGAAGCAATCAAGGCGCTGGTGCCGGGGCTGGAGATCAAGGGCTACATGACCCGAATGGGCGAGCTGGAGATCGACCGCAGCCGCTTTGACTGGGGCGCGATTGACCAGAACGATTTCTGGATCCCCGACGCAGGCGCGGTGCAGGAGTGGGAAGACTACCTGCAGCGCCTGCGTAAAGACCACGACTCGGTGGGCGCCGTAGTTGAGGTCGTCGCCCGCGGCGTTCCCGCCGGCATCGGCGCGCCGGTTTATGGCAAGCTGGACACCGATCTGGCCGCCGCGATGATGTCGATCAACGCCGTGAAGGGCGTGGAAATCGGCGAGGGCATGAATGCCGCACGCCTCAAAGGTTCGGAAAACGCTGATGAGATCTTCATGGGTGAAAACGGCCCCGAGTACTCTTCCAACCACGCCGGCGGCATCCTGGGCGGGATCTCCACCGGGCAGGACGTGGTGGTGCGCTTTGCGGTGAAGCCGACCTCCTCGATTCTTACCCCGCGCAAGTCGATCCGCAAGGACGGCTCCGCCACCGAGGTGATCACCAAGGGCCGCCACGACCCCTGCGTCGGCATCCGCGCGGTGCCGGTAGCCGAGGCGATGATGGCCTGCGTGGTTTTGGACCATCTGTTGCTGCACCGCGGCCAGATCGGTGAAAACCAGGGCCGGATTGGCTAGATTTTAGGCTCTAAAAGGGACGATTTTGCGTTTTCCAAGGGCGAAGTTTGCAGCTGCATGCTTCGCCTTTTTTGCCGCTCAACCGTGCTCGCCCGCGCATTGGCTGTGGTCGCCGAGCGCGGTCAGCACCTTGCAGCAGCCGCCGTTGCCGCCATCGCACAGGTGGCTGATCCGTTCCAGCTCGGTCGCCAGTTGCTCCAGCTTGCGGATCCGGTCGCGGACATTGGCCAGCTGGCTGCGGGCAATCCGGTCGGCTTCGGCGCAGTCATCGCCCAGATGCCCGTCCAGGCCCATCAACGCCTTGATGTCCTCCAGCGAAAAGCCGAGGTCGCGAGCGTGCTTGATAAAGCCCAGCGCGTCCATGCCATCCTGCCCGTAGCGGCGCTGGTTGCCGGCATTGCGGCCCGGCTGCGGCAGCAGGCCGACCTCCTCGTAATAGCGGATCGTGGGCACCTTCACCCCAGTGGCCTTGGACAGCTGACCGATGGAAAACATGGCAGAAACCTCTTGAAGCTCTAGTGACTAGAGGCCCTACATTGATCCCGAATCAGGAATGAGGACAAGAGCAATGGCAGGCTGCTGCAATCATGAGGCCCGGTTTGACGGGGTATCGGCGGACTATAAACGCAGGCTTTGGCTGGTGATCGCCATCAATGCCGGCATGTTCGCGGTGGAAATGGGGGCGGGCCAGCTGTCCGGCAGCCAGGCCTTGAAGGCGGACGCGTTGGACTTTCTGGGCGATGCGCTGACCTATGGCATTTCGCTGGCGGTGATCGGCGCCACCCTGCGCACCCGGGCACTGGCGGCCCTGGGCAAGGGCATCAGCCTGCTGCTGATGGGCGCATGGGTGTTTGGCTCCACGGTCTATCAGGTGTTCTATGTGGGCGTGCCGCAGGCGCAGATCATGGGGGTTATCGGCTTTATGGCGCTGGCGGCCAACCTGATTTCGGTCATGCTGCTGGCCCGCTACAAGGACGGCGACGCCAATGTGCGCTCTGTCTGGTTGTGCTCGCGCAATGACGCCATCGGCAATGTGGCGGTGATGATCGCGGCGCTTGGCGTCTGGGGCACCGCAACCGGCTGGCCGGACCTCATTGTGGCCGGCATCATGGGCGGTCTGTTCCTGAACTCCGCCTTCCAGATCCTGGTGCAGGCGGTGCGGGAATGGCGCGAAGAAGAGGCGCACGCAGAAGCGCATCAGCACTAGGGCAGAGACCGTCCGCGGGCGGAAGCGAAGCGCCCGCCCGTGGGGACGGACGGTCGCTGCCCGGGCCGTCGGCCCGGGTGGGTGAAAACTAGCAGAAAAGCCCTGCGTATTCCTTGCGCAGGGCTTTCTTCTGCACCTTGCCCATGGTGTTGCGCGGCAGCGCGTCCAGCAGGATGATCTCCTTGGGCTGTTTGAACTTGGCCAGCTGGCCAGAGAGCGCGGCCGTTATCGCCTCAACGCTGGTGCCCTCGCCCTCCGGCACAACCACGGCCACCACGCCCTCGCCGAAATCGGAATGCGGCACGCCGATGACGGCGCTTTCCAGAACACCGGGCAGGTCGTCGATCAGGCTCTCGACCTCCTTGGGGTAGACATTGAAGCCGCCGGTGATGATCAGATCCTTCTCGCGCCCGACAATGGTGACATAGCCGTCGGCGTCGATCCTTGCCATGTCGCCGGTGATAAACCAGCCGTCTGGACGCAGCTCCTCCGCCGTCTTTTCCGGCATCTGCCAATAGCCCTGAAACACATTCGGCCCGCGCACCTCCAGCACGCCGATCTCCCCAGCCGCCACCTCGGCGCCGTCCCTCATGACCCGCGCCTCCACCCCCGGCAGCGGGAAGCCTACGGTGCCCGCGCGGCGCTCGCCCTCATAAGGGTTCGAGGTGCTCATGTTGGTTTCGGTCATCCCGTAGCGTTCCAGGATGCGGTGGCCGGTGCGGGCCTCCCATTGCTCATGTGTGTCCACCAGCAAGGGCGCAGAGCCGGAGATGAACAGACGCATTTTTGCAGCGCGCTCGCGCGTCAGCCGCGCATCCGTCAGCAGGCGGGTATAGAATGTTGGCACCCCCATCAGCGCCGTGGCCGAAGGCATCGCCTCAAGGATGGCATCGGCGTCAAAGCCGGGCAAGAAAACCACCTGGGCGCCTGAGAGCAGCGCCACATTGGTCGCCACAAACAGCCCGTGGGTGTGGAAGATCGGCAGCGCGTGGATCAGCACGTCGTCCTTGGTGAACCGCCAGGTGTCGCGCAGGGTCAGCGAGTTGGAGGCCAGGTTCGCATGGCTCAGCATCGCCCCCTTTGAGCGGCCGGTTGTGCCGGAGGTATAAAGGATCGCCGCAAGATCATCCGCCTGCCGGGCCACCGGATCAAAGCCGCCCTGCCCGTCCGCCAGATCACGCAAGGTGCCCTGCCCGGCCGCATCCAGTGTCAGAACCTCCGCCGCGCCCGAGATTGCGCTGATCTCCTCCAGCCGCGCAGGATCGCAGACCACGACCCGGGGCGTCGCGTCGCCAACGAAATAAACGACCTCAGGCCCGGTGTAGGCGGTGTTCAAGGGCAGGAAAATGCCGCCGGCCATAACTGTGCCGAGGTAAAGCTCAATCGCCCGAATGGTTTTCTGGACCTGCACTGCCACCCGGTCGCCCGGCTGAACCCCCTGGGCCGCCAGCGCCGCCGCCATCCGTTCCGCGCCAGCAAACAGCGCGCCAAAGGTCACCGTGCTCCCGTCCGGCAGGCGGGCAAAAACATCGTATTCACGCCCCAGAGAGGACTCGCGCAGCTGGCGGATCAGGTGATTGGCGTCATACATAAGCGGGCTCCTGTCTAAACCGGCGCCATTTGCGCCCGGCGTTGGAGCGAAATCAAGCCATTGATCTTTGCGGCGCTTGAGCGCAGGGTCGCGGCATGGCGAAATCGTTAACATCGCATCGGCCTGTGCTGGCGGTCCTGCTGAAAGTCACCGCGATTGCGCTGTTCACTGCGCTGTCCGGGATCATCAAGGCCACCTCGGAGACCGTTCCGGCGGGCGAGGCCGTCTTCTTCCGCTCCTTCTTTGCAATTCCGGTCATCGTTGCCTGGCTCATCGCGCGCGGAGAGCTGCGGCACGGTTTGATCACCAAAAAACCGATGTTTCACGTGTGGCGCGGGCTGGTCGGCACCTCGGCGATGGGGATGACCTTCATGGGGCTGGCGCTGCTGCCGCTGCCGGAGGTCACCGCCATCGGCTATGCCACCCCGATCTTCACGCTGATCCTGGCAGCGCTGTTCCTGGGCGAGACCATCCGCATGGTCCGGATCTCCGCCGTGGCCATCGGTCTGTTGGGCGTGCTGATCATGATCTGGCCGCGGCTTGGCGGCGATCTGGAGGATGGCGCCATGCTGGGGGTGCTGCTGGTGGTCGGCGCCACCGTCGCCCGCGGCTTTGTGCAGATCCACATCCGCCGCATGGTGCAGTCGGAGCATACCGCGGCCATCGTATTCTACTTCTCGCTGACCGCTTCGGGCCTGGCACTGCTGACCGCCCCCTTCGGCTGGGTGATGCCGGATGCGCAAACCACTGCGCTGCTGGTCAGCGCCGGGCTGGTCGGCGGGGTGGCGCAGATCCTGGTCACCTCCTCTTACCGCTTTGCCCCGGCCTCTATGCTGGCGCCCTATGACTACGCGTCGATGATCTTTGCCATCATCATCGGATATATCTGGTTCGACGAATGGCCGACGCTGGTAATGCTGGCCGGTGCTGCGCTGGTGATCGCCGGCAATGTGCTGGTGATCTGGCGCGAGCACCGGCTCGGTCTGCGGCGCGGCACGGCCAAGCCGCTGATCGATCCAAAGGGCGGCTAAAAGGCTCTAACTTGACCAAAAGCCCGCAATCATCGCGCCCAGCGCCACGATGTGGATCAGCATGACCGCCCGGTCATTCCACAGCACGCCGACCAGGAACCAGCCTGTGAGACCGGCAAGGAACAAGTAGATGTTCCACGGGTGCAGACCCCAGGCGGTGGCAGAATAGCCAAGAATCTGCACGATGGACGCGACCCATTTCAACACAAAGGCCGGGTTCAATGCGCTTGTTCTTGGCAGAGCTTGAATGTCAGACGGCACGGGTCAGCCCCCCATCCACGCGGATGTTCTGCCCGGTGGTGTAGGCGGCATCGTCCGAGGCCAGATAGGCGATCAGCGCTGACACCTCGCGCGCAGCGCCATAGCGGCCCATCGGAATCCGGGCCTTGCGGTCTTCGGTCTCCGGCAGACTGTCGATGAAGCCCGGCAGCACGTTGTTCATCCGCACGCCCTGGCTTGCGAACTTGTCGGCAAACAGCTTGGTAAAGCTCGCAAGCCCTGCCCGGAACACGCCTGAGGTCGGGAACAGCGGATCCGGTTCGAACACCGCGAAGGTGGAGATGTTGATGATTGACCCCTTGCCCTGGGCCGCCATGATGGGTGCCACCAGGCGCGAAGGGCGGATCACGTTCATCAGGTAGTATTCCATTCCCAGATGCCAGTCGGCGTCGCTGATCTCCATGATATCGCCCTTGGGCCCGTGGCCCGCCGAGTTGACCAGCACGTCGATCCGGCCCCAGCGCTCCATCGCCTTGTCCACCAGCGCCTGCAGGTCGGATTGCTCCAGGTTGGAACCAGTGTGGCCCACCCCGCCCAGCTCCTGCGCCAGCATCTCGCCCTTGCCGGAGGAGGAGAGGATGGCAACCTCATACCCCTGCTCATGAAGGTGGCGGGCGGCATCCGCGCCCATGCCGCTGCCCGCGGCGGTGAAAAGTGCAACCTTGGTCATGTCCATACTCCTTTGCTTGCCCCCAGGATGGCGGTTAAAGGCACGCTTGACCAATCATGTCTCATCGCGCCAGACTGTAGCAGAACTACTGGCTGGAAACTGATGCGCCTGCCCAACCTAAATGCCCTGCGAATGTTCGATGCCGCCGCCCGCCACCTGAACTTCGGCCGCGCGGCAGAGGAACTGCACCTGACCCAAGGCGCAGTTGCGCAACAGGTGCGGCGGCTGGAGGCGGATCTGGGGCACAAGCTGTTCTACCGCCATGCCCGCGGGCTGACACTGACAGACACCGGGCGCAGCTTCCACGCGCCGGTGCAACAGGCGTTGTCGCTGATCCGCGACGCGACAGACAAGCTGGCTCCGGCGGTGCAGCGGGTGACGCTGTCGGTCCCGCCTTCCTTTGCCGCCAAATGGCTGGTGCCGCGGCTGCCGGAGTTCGAGGCCCGCAACCCCGGCATCGACCTGCGGGTGGTCGCGGAGGAAAACCTGACCGATTTCAAGCGGGACGGCATCGACATTGCCATCCGCCAGGGCAGCAAACCGCAGGAGAGCAGTTTGAACTCTGCCCTCCTGTCGCTGTTGGATCTGGTGGCGGTGGCCCGGCCGGATTCGGCTCTAATACAGGAAGAACCGCTGGAACTTGCCGATCTTGCCCATCACACGCTGATCCAGGACGGGCACCGGCACTGGGACCTGCTGCTGCGCCAGGAGGGTCTCACGGCCAAGGGGCGGATCCTGCAATTCAACCAGACTGCGCTGGCGATGGATGCTGCGGTGAACGGCCAGGGCATCGCACTGGTGCCGCGGATATTTCTGGGAGGACAGCCGCTGGAGATCCTATGGCAGGCGCCACGGCTGGGCGATCAAGGGTTCTACGTGCTGTGGCCCAGCGCACAGGGCCGGGCCAAGACAGTGGTGGACTGGCTCTTGCGCCAATAGCGATCAGGCAGAGGCTGCCGCGGTCCCTTCCGGTGCGCTGAGCGAGATCACCGCAACCACCGCAGCCCCGTTCAGCAGATAGAAGGCCGCATCCAGCCCGGCAAAGCCGAAGAGAAAAGGTGCTGCCAGGAAGAGGAGGCCGACAATCAGGTCAACGGTCAGATGCAGCCTGTAGGGCAGCACCCGGACCAGGCCGAGATGGTGGTCGGTCAGCACCGTCAGCACAAAGGCGGCAATGCCGGTCACCACGGACAGCCACAGCGCCAGCGGGTTGCTTTCGCCAAGGCCCAGCAGAAACGGCAGCCCCATCAGGGCGGCAGCAACCGGATAGTCAAGATAGGCATGAATGGTACGGGTCACAAAGCGAAGAGGCATGGGTCAGGTCCTTGCTACTGAGGTTTCTTGGCCGCGCAGCCCGCGGCTCTGACCCCAGATTGGACCGGCCACCCCGTACGGTGAATTTCAGCTCCTCCCGGGAATCTTGCAGATCGTTCAATCTTCGGACGCTTCAACCAGGCCAGGCTGCTGCATGGTGCTGCCGGTAGGCCGCGGGCGACATGCCCACCTGCTTGCGGAACACACGGGAAAACGCTGCCTCGGAGGCATAACCCGCAATCTCCGCCGCATCAGCCACGTTCAGCCCCTGCTCTGCCAGCCCCTGACAGGCGATCTGCATCCGCCAGCTGGTGAGGTACTGCATCGGCGTCACTTCCATCTTGGCAGCAAACTCCTGGGCAAAGGCAGTGCGCGACATGCCCGCCTCCCGCGCCAGGCCTTCAACGCTCCACTCCTTGGCAGGCGCCTGATGGAACGCCGTCAGCGCCCGCGAGATGCGCGGATCAGCAAACCCCGCCAGCGCCGGCCCGCTGGGGCTCTGATGTTCCAGATAGGCCCGGATCGCCTGAGCGAACAGCACCTCGGACAGTTTCAGCGCTATCAGGTCGCCGCCGATGCGGGCACCCTGCACTTCGGAGCCGATCATCCGCAAGGTCGCTTCGATCCAGGCCCCGGCAGCCTCGCCGTAGTTTTCGATCACGATATGGGGCGGCAACCGGTCGATCAGCATATGCCCGGCGCCGCGCCGCCCCGGCATGGCGGCAAAGGAAAAGTGGCCGCAGATCAGCTGGGTGTCCCGCACCTCCTGCGCACCGCCATAGACCAGCACCCCGCCGCCGTCATAGCCCGCATCCTCCAGCACCTGCTCCAGCGGCAGCGCCTCCAGCGGCTGCACCTCGTTGCACAACAGCATATGCGCCGCGCCATGCGGGACCAGCACCAGATCGCCCTGTTTCAGCCGCAGCGTCTCACCGCTCGCAGGCACATGCACATTCAGCTCCCCTCGCTGAACGAAGTGAAACCGCGCGACGTTTTCATACTCCGGCACCTGAATCCCGAACGGCGGGGTAAAGGAGGTGCGAAAGTACAGCGTTCCCTTGAGGGACAGCCGGGTGAGGATATCGCTAAGCAGGTCCAACATGCCTTGCATGTTAGGCGTCTGGCACTCGCCGTCCATGCCGTCGGACGATCTGCAAGGGAATTTGAACGGTCAGCCAGCCGAACATTTCGTTCTGGACGCTTGCCTGCTGGCGGCCGTCAATCGCTTATATCCGGGCGGTCGTTGCGGCCCCGGCTGCTCATCACCCGGCTCATGGCCAGGATGCCAGCAGCTATCAGCGCCAGCAGCACTGCGTGCACATAATACCCCAGACCTGAGGCCATGCCGACGCCCCCGGCCACCCACAGGCTGGCGGCCGTCGCCATGCCTCCGACCCGCTCATCCCCCTGGATGATCGCCCCGGCGCCAAGAAAGCCGATCGCCCCGACAAGCCCCTGCATGATACGGGTCGGATCAGCCCCCAATTCAAGCGCCTGCGCCTCCATCGACATTTCCATGGTGATCAGCGTGAAACCTGCGGCCCCAAGCGAAACAATCATGTAGGTCCGCATGCCCACCTTGCGGTGCCGCAGCTCCCGGTCCAGCCCCAGAAGCGCCCCGGCAGCAGCGGCGCAGAGCAGGCGCAGGCCCAGTTCAAGATAACTCACATAGGCAATGCTCAGGTCCATCGCGTTCCTGTTCCTTCTTATCGGGCACAGCATGCCACTGCCCCGGAATGACTTTTCAGCAATATGGCTGACTATGGCACAGTCCCGGATAAAGTGCAGGAAATTGGAACGGGCCGCTATGTCCTGTGACATGCGGCCTGGCACTGCAGCCGCAAAGAAAAACCCCCGCCACACGGGCGGGGGTTTCCGATCAGACCTGCTCTGCGCTTAGGCGCGGACCAGCTTTTCGTAGTCCTCGGCGATCTCACGGGTCAGGGCGCCGACTTCAAACGTGTAAGGACCAATCTCGCCGACCGGGGTGACCTCGGCCGCGGTGCCAGTCAGCCAGCACTGCTCAAAGCCTTCCATCTCTTCCGGCATGATGTGGCGCTCATGCACGGTAACGCCCTTGTCCTTCAGCATCTGGATCACGGTCTGCCGGGTGAGACCATTCAGGAAGCAATCCGGCAGCGGCGTATGCACCTCGCCATCCTTCACGAAGAAGATGTTGGCGCCTGTCGCCTCTGCTACATAGCCGCGGTAGTCCATGAACAGCGCATCCGAGCAACCCTTGGCCTCCGCCTTGTGCTTGGAAATGGTGCAGATCATGTAGAGGCCCGCCGCCTTGGCATGCACCGGGATGGTTTCCGGGCTGGGCCGCTTCCACTCCGCGATGTCCAGCTTGGCGCCTTGCATCTTGGCATCGCCGTAGTAGGCGCCCCAGCCCCAGACCGCGATGGCCATCCGCACCGGGTTGCGGGCCGAGGCGACCCCCATATCCTCGCCCGCGCCGCGCCACACCAGCGCCCGCACATAGGCGTCCTGCAGACCGGAGGCCTTCAGCGTTTCTTCCTTGGCCGCCTCGATCTCGTCAACAGTGTAGGGCATCGGCATGTCCAGCGCCTTGGCCGAGGCGACCAGCCGCTCGGAATGCTCCCGGCTCTTGAAGATCTTGCCGTTGTAGGCGCGCTCGCCCTCGAACACAGAGGACGCATAATGCATCGCATGGGTCAGGATATGCACCTTGGCATCCCGCCAGTCGACCAGCTCCCCATCCATCCAGATCACACCGTCGCGGTCGTCATAACCTGCCATGCCGCACCCTCCTGAAACTCTGCGGTGATTTACAATAATTGCGCAACTTATGGCCGTCCCGGACACAATGTTGCGCCAAAGCTGAGATTCGATACATCTTCACTCTTGGAATGTCAACAACACTGACATAAACTGGCCGGCAAGACAAATGAGGGGGCACCGAATGCCTGAAGGCCGGACAGGGCAGGGATACAGCGGCGAAAGCCTGCTGTTTCTGACAGATGAGCAGCTTCGCCAAGGGATTGAGGCGATGTTCTTTGCCTACCGCGGCTTTACCGCCGATCCGGACCGGATCCTTGCGGAATTGTCCTATGGCCGGGCGCACCACCGGGCGATTCATTTCATAAACCGCTCGCCCGGCACCACTGTGAACAATCTTCTCAGCATTCTGGGGGTGACCAAACAGTCGCTGAACCGGGTGCTGCGGACCCTGATCGGCGACGGCCTGGTCGAAAGCAAGGTGGGCGAGCTGGATAAACGCGAACGCCACCTGTACCTGACCGAACAGGGCGCGGCGCTGGAAGCCACCCTGTCGGACGCCCAGCGCGCCCGGATGCGCGCCGCCTACAAGGACGCAGGCCCTGAGGCGGTGCAAGGCTTTAAGAAGGTGCTTGAGGCGATGATGGACGCCGACATGCGCCGCGCCTATGCCAAACTGCGGGAAACGGGCGCATGAGCATGAATGACGCCCATCTTCTGATCGTGGACGATGATGAGCGCATCCGCGAGCTGCTGAAGAAATTCCTGATGCGTTCGGGTTTCCTGGTCACTGCGGCGCGTGACGCGGCGCATGCCCGGCGCGTTCTGGCGGGGCTTGATTTCGACCTGATCATTATGGACGTGATGATGCCGGGGGAAGACGGCATCTCGCTGACCAAGTCGCTGCGCGAGAGCATGGCAACCCCGATCCTGCTGCTGACCGCCAAGGGCGAGACCGATGACCGGATCGCCGGGCTGGAGGCCGGGGCGGATGACTACCTGCCGAAACCATTCGAGCCCAAAGAGCTCCTGCTTCGGGTGAACGCCATCCTGCGGCGGATGCCGGACACCACCACGCAGGACAGCGCCCCCAAGGTGCTGCATCTGGGAGCAATCCGATATGACATCGAGCGCGGCGAGATGTGGCAGGGCGACGAACTGATCCGCCTCACCGGCACCGAAAGCCAGCTGATGAAGATCTTCTCCGCCCAGCCCGGCGAGCCGGTCTCCCGCACCAAGCTGGTCGAGGACCTGGGCCGCGACCGCGGCCAGGCGCAGGAGCGCGCAGTGGACGTGCAGATCACCCGGCTGCGCCGCAAGATCGAGCCGAACCCGAAACAGCCGCAATACCTGCAAACGGTGCGCGGCGCGGGCTATATGCTGGCACCGGATTAACGTATTTCCGGCTCCTTCTTCTGGCCCAAAGTATCCCGGGGTCCGGGGCAGCGCCCCGGGTTTCCCCTTGCAGCCACAGCCGCCTGCCCCCTAGGGTCGCGCCAAGCCCGGCCGCAGGAGGACACGCACCATGACCACCGCCCTGATCACCCACGCGGATTGCCTCAACCACGTCACACCGGAAGGCCACCCGGAACGGGTGGCGCGGCTGGAGCACATCCTGCACGCGCTGGAACCCTTGGACCTGAAACGGGTCACCGCACCGATGGCTGCCGAGGACGACATCCTGCGCGTCCACCCGGCCTCCTACCTCTCTGACCTGCGCAAGGCTTCGCCAGCGGAGGGCTGGGCGCAGATTGACGGCGACACCTTTATGTCCCCCGGCTCTTTGGACGCCGCGTTCCGGGCTGCCGGCGCGGTTGTGCGCGGTGTCGATATGGTTCTGGGCGGCGAGGTGCAGAACGCCTTTGCGGCGGTGCGCCCGCCGGGACACCACGCCGAAACGGACACCGCTATGGGCTTCTGCCTGTTCGGCAATGCGGCGCTGGCCGCCAAACACGCGCTGGACCATCACGGGCTCAGCCGTGTCGCTGTGGTGGATTTTGACGTGCACCACGGCAACGGCACCCAGGACCTGTTGTGGGACGAGCCGCGCGCGCTGCTGATCACCAGCCAGCAGATGCCGCTCTGGCCCGGCTCCGGCCGCCCGGACGAGGATGGCGCCCATGGCCAGATCCTCAACATGCCGCTGGCGCCGGACTCCGGCCGGGCCGAGATGCAGGCGGCCTATGAGGGTCAGGCCTTTCCCCGCCTGCGCGCCTTCAAGCCGGAGCTGATCATTATCTCGGCGGGCTTTGACGCCCATCAGGACGATCCGCTCGCAAGCCTCAACTGGGCAACGGAAGATTTCGCCTGGATCACGGCGGAGCTGTGCAAACTTGCCAGTGAGCTGTGCCAGGGCCGTATCGTCTCGACTTTGGAAGGCGGATATGATCTGAACGCGCTCGCCGCGGCAACGCGCGCGCATGTGGAAGAATTGACAAAGGCACCGGCATGACTGAGACCCCCGTAGAGCAGATGAGCTTTGAACAGGCGATGCGTGAGCTGGAAGGCGTGGTGGACCAGCTGGAACGCGGCGACGTGGCGCTGGATGCCTCCATCGCGCTCTATGAACGCGGCGCCGCGCTGAAGAAACGCTGCGAGGATGAGCTGAAACGTGCCGAAGAGAAGGTCGCCGCCATCACACTGGACGCCAACGGCACCCCCAAGGGCACCCAGCCGCTGGACGCCGGCTGAACCATGAGCACCGCCGCAGACATCCAAACGCGCCCCTTTGCGGAGGCGCTGAAAGACGCACAGGCCCGCATCACCGCGCATATGGAGATGCGGCTGGCGGGCAGCGACGAGTTGCACGCCGCAATGCGCTACGCCATCACCGGCGGCAAGATGCTGCGCGGCTTCCTGGTGCTGGAAAGCGCCCGTCTGCACGGTGTACCGGCAGAGGCCGCCGTCGAGGCCGCGCTCGCCATCGAGTGCATCCACGCCTATTCGCTGGTGCATGACGACCTGCCCTGCATGGACGACGACGACCTGCGCCGCGGCCAGCCCACCCTGCACCGCAAATGGGATGAGGCGATGGCGGTGCTCGCGGGCGACAGCCTGCAGACGTTTGCCTTTGAATTGCTGGCAGACCCCAAGGTGGGACCCCACGCGCTGACCCTGATCCGCGGACTGGCGCAATCCTCTGGCAAAGACGGGATGGTGTCGGGCCAGATGCTCGATATTGCGGCGGAAACTGCCGGCGCACCGCTGACGCTGGAACAGATCACCAAGCTGCAAGGCCGCAAAACCGGCTGCCTGATCGAATGGTCCGCCACAGCCGGCGCAGTTATGGCCGGGGCTGATCCGGCACCGCTGCGGCAATACGCTTGCGCCCTTGGCCTTGCCTTCCAGATCGCAGACGACATCTTGGACGTCGAAGGGGATGCCGCAAAGGTGGGCAAAGCCGTACGCAAGGACGCAGAAGCCGGCAAAGCAACCTTTGTTTCGCTGCTGGGACTGGCAGAGGCAAAAGCCCGCGCACAGTCCCTGTGTGACGAGGCCTGCGCTGCGCTGTCACTATTTGGCGAGGATGCTGCAACCTTGAAGGAAGCCGCGCGTTTCGTTATTGCGCGCGACAGCTAACCCCGCGCGCCACGCCCCGCCCCTGCCCGGCGCAGCCCAAGGAGACACCATGCCCGACCGGCCCAAGACCCCGCTTCTGGACCAGATTACGCGCCCCGCGGATCTGAAGGGGCTGACGGATGCACAACTGGTGCAGGTCGCCCACGAGCTGCGGCAGGAAACCATCTCTGCGGTCTCGGTCACTGGCGGCCATCTGGGCGCGGGCCTGGGTGTGGTGGAACTGACCACCGCCCTGCACGCCGTGTTCGACACGCCGCGGGACAAGGTGATCTGGGACGTCTCCCACCAGTGTTACCCGCACAAGATCCTCACGGGGCGCCGCGACCGCATCCGCACCCTGCGGATGAAAGACGGCCTCAGCGGTTTCACCAAGCGCTCCGAGTCGCCCTTTGACCCGTTTGGCGCCGCTCACAGCTCGACCTCGATCAGCGCCGCACTGGGGTTTGCCGTCGCCCGCGATCTGGGCGGGGTAATCCCCGAGGGCAACGGCGACGCCATCGCGGTGATCGGCGACGGTTCGATGTCCGCCGGCATGGCGTTTGAGGCGATGAACAACGCAGGCCACCTGGGTAAGCGGCTGTTCGTGATCCTGAATGACAACGAGATGTCGATTGCACCGCCGGTCGGCGCGCTGTCCTCCTATCTTTCCCGCCTCTACGCGGGCGAGCCGTTTCAGGAGCTGAAGGCCGCCGCCAAAGGCGCAGTCTCGCTGCTGCCAGAACCGTTCCGTGAGGGCGCCAAGCGCGCCAAGGACATGCTCAAGGGCATGGCCGTCGGCGGCACCATGTTCGAAGCGCTTGGCTTCTCCTATCTCGGCCCGATTGACGGCCACGACATGGACCAGCTGCTGCCGGTGCTGCGGACAGTCAAGGCGCGCGCCACCGGCCCGATCCTGATCCATGTGCTCACCAAGAAGGGCAAGGGCTACGGCCCGGCTGAACGCGCCCGCGACAAGGGCCACGCCACCGCCAAATTCGATATGGTGACCGGCGAGCAGAAAAAGGCGCCCTCCAACGCGCCTTCCTACACTTCGGTTTTCGGCAATGAACTGGTGAAGCACGCCGCCAAGGATGACAAGATCTGCGCGGTCACTGCCGCGATGCCCGACGGAACCGGCTTGAACCTGATGGCCGAACGCTACCCGTCGCGCTGCTTCGACGTCGGTATTGCCGAACAGCACGGCGTGACTTTTGCCGCCGCGCTGGCCGCGGGCGGCATGAAGCCGTTCTGTGCGATGTACTCCACCTTCCTGCAGCGCGGCTATGACCAAGTGGTGCATGACGTCGCGATCCAGCGCCTGCCCGTGCGCTTTGCCATCGACCGTGCAGGCCTGGTCGGAGCCGACGGCGCCACCCACGCCGGCAGCTTCGACATCGGTTTCATGTCCAACCTGCCGGGCATGGTGGTGATGGCCGCCGCCGACGAGGCTGAGCTGGTTCACATGGTCGCCACTGCCGCCGCTCATAACGACGGGCCCATCGCCTTCCGCTACCCGCGCGGGGAGGGCGAAGGCGTCGAGATGCCGGAAACCCCGGAGGTGCTGGAAATCGGCAAAGGCCGGATGATCCAGGACGGCAAGCGCGTGGCGCTGCTGTCCTTCGGCACCCGCCTGGGCGAGGTCAAAAAGGCCGCAGAATCGCTCGCGGCCAAGGGCATAACCCCGACCATTGCCGACGCCCGCTTTGCCAAGCCGCTGGACCGCGACCTGATCCTGCAGCTGGCTGCGGACCACGAAGCGCTGATCACCATCGAGGAAGGCGCGGTCGGCGGTTTCGGCTCCCACGTCGCACAGCTCCTGGCCGAGGAAGGCGTGTTCGACAGCGGCCTCAAGTACCGCTCCATGGTGCTGCCCGACACATTCATCGACCAGGCCAGCCCGGCGGATATGTACGATGTGGCCGCCATGAACGCACCACAGATCGAGGCCAAGGTGCTGGACGTGCTGGGTGTCGCAACCATTGCGGAGAAGCGGGCTTAATTCGCTTTGGCGCGGCCGCAGGGCCGGTGATCTTACACCCCCGGCGGCTCCGCTGGCGGCACAAAGCTCTCCATGTCCTCCGCTTCCAGCACCGCGCGCAGCCCTTCGCGGTATGTGGGATAGAGGAGTTCCACCCCGAGTTCGTCCTTTATACGCCGGTTTCTGACCCGCTTGTTCTCTCCATAGAAACTGCGCGCCATCGGCGTCATGCCAGCCTCGTCAAAGGGCACCTCGGCCGGCATTGGCAGGCCCAGCAGCTCCGCGGCATGGCCCAGCACATCCTGCGGCGGGGCCGGGTCGTCGTCGCAGACGTTGTAGAAGCCCCCCGGGCGCGGCTGGGCGATGGAGGCTGCCAGCACCTGGGCGATGTCTTCGACATGAATACGCGAAAACACCTGCCCCGGCTTGATGATCCGCCGCGCCTTGCCCGCCATCAGCTTGGCAAAGGGGCCGCGGCCGGGACCATAGATGCCGGCCAGACGGAAGATGTGCAGCGGCAGGCCGGGGATGGCCTGCCATTGCGCCTCCGCCAAGGCGCGCCAGTCGCCGCGCTGGCTGGAGGGCGTCACAGGCGTGTCCTCATCCACCCAGGCGCCGTCGTGGTGGCCATAGACGGCTGTGGTGGACAGGTAGCCGACCCACTCCAGAACCGGGGCGGCGGCAATCCGGTCCCCCATGGCTGCCAGCACCGGATCGCCCTCCGCATCGGGCCCGATCGAATTCAGGATATGCGTCACCCCGTCCAGCGGCACGTCCTGGCCGGGCCAGGTGATCATCTCCACGCCATCGGCCGCCACCGGCTCACGCGAGGTGCCGATGACCCGCCAGCCCGACGCCAGGAGACGCGGGGCAAGCGCCCGGGCGGTATAGCCAAATCCAAGACAAAGCAGCGTTTTTCTCATGTCTCCTAGATGCGTTGGCCGCGCCTGCTGCGCAAGGGTTGATTCGAATCCTCCGCGCGGCTTTGATGGCCCGATGAAAAAGCAGACACCCGGATTGTCCGATGCCTACGCGCTGAGCACGCCTGAAGACTCACGGCGGCTCTATGCGGATTGGGCCGGCACCTACGATCAGGAATTCGCCGCTGATCAGGACTACCTGCTGCCCGGACTGACGGCCAAGGCATTTGCCGCTGCCGGAGGGACCGGTCCGGTGCTTGATGCTGGCGCCGGCACGGGTCTCTGCGGCGAGGCGCTTCGGGAGCTTGGGGTTGAACCTGTCGACGCCACCGACATCAGCGCTGCCATGCTGGCCGAGGCGCTGCGCAAGGACGCCTACCGCGACGTGATCGAAGCCAACCTGCTGGAGGGCATTCCGGTGCCGCGCGGCTCTTACCGCGGGGTCGTGTCATCCGGCACCTTCACCCACGGCCACCTTGGCCCCGAGGTACTGCCCGCCCTGCTGCGAGTGGCCGCACCCGGTGCTTGGTTTGCCTTGTCGGTGAATGCAAAGTTCTATGAAAAGGGAGGGTTTGCGGACGCCTTCGACCGGCTGCTGCGCGGTCAGTGGATCAAAGGCCTGACCCTGCCCGAGCTGCGCATCTACGGCCCGCGCTCCACCGGTGCGCACAAGGACGACACCGCGCTGATTGCACTGTTCCAGAAGGTGTAGGCCCTCCTGTTCTTCCGGGGTCAAGGAAAGCCGAAGGCCGCCATACGGCAGCATGGGCATAGCTCCTTGAGGCGGAATGAACAGGAAACACAGTCGATCAGGCTGCTTGATGAGCACGACTGCTCCTCTAGAACTTCTCGGTGAAACGAAAACGCCGCGCAAAGCGCGGCGCCCGGCCCAACTGTACAGGGGCATCTTCAGATGTCCCGCGGCAGGCGGGAGTTTTGCGTTACCGTCCCTTCCAGACCGGATCGCGCTTCTCGGCAAAAGCGCGGGCGCCTTCCAGGTTGTCCTCGGAGCCATAGAGCACGTCCACGGTCTTGAGCTGGCGCTGCGTGATCCGGTTCATCGCATCCTGGAACTTGCTGTCCTCGGCATCGCGCACGATCTCCTTGATCGCCGCATAGACCAGCGGCGGGCCGGAGGCGAGCAGCCGGGCCAGTTCCCAGGCACGGTCCATAAGCTGATCCGCAGGAACGATCTCATTCACCAGACCCCAGCGATTGGCTTCTTCGGCATCAAACCAGCGCCCGGTCAGCAAGAGTTCCATTGCGATATGGTAGGGGATGCGCTTGGGCAGCTTCACGCTGGCCGCATCTGCCACAGTTCCCGAGCGGATTTCCGGCAGCGCGAAACTGGCGTGATCGGCTGCGATGATCATATCCGCCGACAGCGCCAGCTCAAGCCCGCCGCCGCAAGCGATGCCGTTCACGGCTGCAATCACCGGCTTGTTCATATCGCGCAGTTCCTGCAGCCCGCCAAAGCCGCCAACGCCGTAATCGCCATCCACCGCATCGCCGTCAGCCGCCGCCTTGAGGTCCCAGCCGGGGCAAAAGAACTTTTCACCGCCGCCGGTCAGAATTGACACCCGCAGGTCCGGATCATCGCGGAACTCGCGGAACACCTCGCCCATCACCCGGCTGGTTTGCAGATCAATGGCATTGGCCTTGGGCCGGTCCAGCGTCACTTCCAGAATGGCGCCGTCGCGGCGGGTTTTTACAGGGCCGCTCTCGGGGTTGTCGCTCATCTCATCTCCTCCTGGCATCTGTCATGCCGTTCTGTTTCAGGCCGCGGCCTTCAGTATTTCCGGCGCATCAGCGCGTCCGCTGCCACCGCATCCGTCGGCGTGCACAAGAGCGGGTTGATCTCGATCTCCTCCAGCCCCAGCGCGTTCTCCATCACATAGGTTTCAACTGCGCGGATCGCGCGCAGGATTGCCTCAAGGTCCGCCGCCGGGGCGCCGCGGTAGCCGTCCAGCAGCTTCGCGATGCGCAGCGACTGCAGTGCCGCTTCGATTTCCGCATCCGAGGCCGGCAGCAGGAAAGAGGCGCTGTCCTCCAGCAGCTCGGTCAAGGTCCCGCCCGCCGCCAGGGTCATGACAAAGCCATGCGCCGGATCCTTGACCACGCCGATCAACAATTCCGCCACCGCACCGGTCACCATTTCCTCAACAAGAAAACGCCCGGCCGGCATGTTGAAGGCGGCATCGCTCACCTCCTGACCCGAATTCAGGTTCAGGACCACTGCTCCCGCTTCGGTCTTATGCGCCACACCCTCGCCTTTCAGCACCACCGGGAAGCCGACATCCACCGCAACCGCTCGGGCATTGGTGGCAGAAGCGGCCCGTTTGGACCGCGGAGTGCGCAACCCATAGCTGGCAAGCTGCCATTTGGCTTCGGCTTCCGGAACCAGATCCGGCTCCACCACCGGCGTTGGCAGCAGCAGGGGCGCAGGCGCTTCCGGCAGCGGCAGGCTGGCTGCCTCGCAAGCGGCGATGGCTTCGCTGAGGCCGCAGAAAGGCACAACGCCCGCCTCCATTAGCCGGGCCGCCACGTCCTCTGGTAGCAGCTCTGGCAAGGTCGCAACCAAGCCGACGTTGGCGCCGGTCCGCTCACGCGAACCAATGGCGGCCTGAATGGTGCATTCCCAGTCCGAGGCATCACAGCGGTCGCCGCGCGGGAAGTCCACAATCAGCATGGTCATTGCCAGCTGCAGATCCATCATTGCCGAGAACGCCTGGGTCATCGCCTCCGTGTCGCGCCAGATATAGGTGTGGTAGTCGAGCGGATTGGCCAGCGCCACCATCGGACCAAGTGCGTCGCGCAGGTCCTCTTTCTGCCTCTCGTTCAGCGGCGGAAACTCCACCTTCCGCGCATGGCCAGTGTCTGCGGCCAGGCTGGCCTCCCCGCCGGAGCAGCTGATGGTTGCGATGCGGTTCGACGGCAAGCGCCCCGCCACATGCAACAGCTTCAGCGTCTCCAGGAAGGACGGCAGGTCATCCAGACGCGGAATGCCAAGGCGTGAGAGCAAAGCCCCGGCCCCCGCGTCTCCGCCCGCAAGCGAGGCGGTATGAGAAACAGTAGCGGCCTGGGCCTCGGCCGACTTACCGACCTTCAGCGCAATGACCGGCTTGCCCAGTTCGCGGGCCCGGGCGGCCAGCGCCTCGAACGCGCGCAGATCGCCAAAGCCTTCGATATGCAGGCCCAGCGCGGTCACGCGGTTGTCCTCCAGCAGCGCCTCGCCAATCGCGGCAATGCCGGACTGTGCCTGGTTTCCGGCAGTGACCACATAGGCCAGCGGCAGCCCGCGCTTCTGCATGGTAAGGTTGATGGCGATGTTGGAGCTTTGGGTGACCAGTGCCACGCCCTTGTCTGCCCGCGATCCGCCGTGCTGGTCCGGCCACAAGAGCGCGCCGTCCAGATAGTTGATGAAGCCATAGCAATTTGGACCAAGGAAGGGCATCTCCCCTGCCGCTTCCAACAGCTGCGCCTGAAGATCAGCCCCTTCGGCGTCCTCAGCCGCGGCTTCCAGGAACCCGGAGGCAAAGCACACCGCCCCGCCGGCACCGCGCGCCGACAGCACCTGCACCACTTCGATAGTGGCAAAGCGGTTCACCCCGATGAACGCCGCGTCCGGCGCCTCCGGCAGGCTGTCCGCATCCTTGAAGGTTGGCAGGCCCGCAACCTCTTCGACCTTAGGGTGGACGGGCCAGATGGTGCCCTCAAACCCCATCTTCTGGCATTGCTCGATCACCAGACGGCACCATGCACCGCCGCCAATCACAGCAATGGTTTTCGGGCGGAAAAGCCTGTTTAGAGACTGCATTTGATCTTATTCACCGGTCTTGCCGCGGTCCAGATGGCCGAGGTCTTGTTCAGGATTGATCCGGTGGCGCACGCGGGTCTTCAGCTCTTTCACATCAGGAAAGCCGCCGTCCCGTTTGCGTTCCCAGACTAGCTCCTTATCAACATGGATCTCAAAGATCCCGCCCAAATCTCCGGGAACCAGAGTCACCCCGCCCAATTGGTCCTGGAAGGTCTGCAGCAGCTCCTGCGCCATCCAGCCCGCCCGCAGCAGCCAGTTGCAGCCGATGCAATAGGTAATGGTCACAACAGGTTTCCCGGACCGGGTCATGGATCAGCCTCCGACGGCGCGCAGCATCTCGCGGCTGATGATGTGCCGCTGAATTTCACTGGTGCCTTCCCAGATACGCTCCACCCGCGCGTCGCGCCAGATGCGTTCCAGCGGCAGCTCATCCATCAGGCCCATGCCGCCGTGGATCTGGATTGCCTCGTCGGCAACAAAGGCCAGCATCTCGGTTGCCTTCAGCTTGGCCATCGACATGTCGCTTTCGGTGACGGTGCCCTGGTCGAACTTCCATCCGGCTTCCCAGGTCAAGAGGTTCGCCGCCTTCAGCTCCAGCGCCATATCGGCGAGCTTGAAGGAGACGCCCTGGAACTTGCCGATCTGCTGGCCGAACTGCTTGCGCTCGGCGGCGTATTCGATCGAGTGCTGCAGCGCCCGTTCCGCCCGGCCCAGGCAGGTGGCGGCCACTTGCAGCCGGGTGGCGCCCAGCCAGGTGTTGGCGACCTCAAACCCCTTGTCGACCTCACCTAGAATGGCAGAGGACGGCAGGCGGCAGTCGTCGAATTCCAGCACCGCGTTGGTGTAACCGCGGTGGCTGACGTTGCCGTAACCGTCACGCACTTCGAAACCGGGCGTGCCTTTGTCGACGAAGAAGGCAGTGATCTTCTTCTTCGGCCCGCGCGGCGTGTCCTCGACCCCGGTTGCCATAAAGCAGATCGCAAAATCAGCAATATCGGCGTGACTGATGAAATGTTTGGTGCCGTTCAGGATCCAGTCATCGCCGTCCTGGCGCGCGGTTGCCTTCATGCCGCGCAGGTCCGATCCCGCATCCGGCTCGGTCATCGCCAGACAGTCCCATTTTTCGCCCTTCATGCAGGGGAAAAGGTATTTTTCCTTCTGCTCCTCGGTGCCTGCCAGCAGGATGTTCGAGGGCCGCGCAACACCGGTCCAGTGCAGCGCATAGTTGGCGCGGCCCAGTTCCTTTTCGTACATCAGCCAGGTCAGCGTATCGAGGCCTGCGCCGCCCGCCTCCTCGGGCATGTTGGCAGCATAAAGCCCCGCTTCCATTGCCTTTTTCTGAATATCTCGGATCACATCCATGTCCAGATGGCCGGTGCGCTCGATCTCCGCCTCATGCGGATACAGCTCCTTCTCCACAAAGGCGCGGGTGGTTTCGACGATCATTGACTGTTCTTCGGTCATCCCGAACTGCATGGCGGTCTTCCTTAGCAAATGTGTTGCGGATCAGATTACGCCGCTTGCCCGCGCCCATCATGCAAGGTTAGAAATTATCATGCGAAGTTGGACAAAAGATGCCGCTGCAGTGCAGCAATTGGATGTGCTGCTGTTTGATGCTTTCTCGGCCCATTGCCTGGCCAACACGGTGGAGCCGCTGCGGGCCGCCAATACGTTCGCCGGGCGGCAGGTCTATGCCTGGCGGTTCCTGACGCTGGACGGCGGGCCGGCTGTGTCCTCCTCAGGCATGGAGGTGCGGGCGCATGGAAAACTGGGCGACTGCAGCGGCGATTTGCTGATTGCGATGCCGTCCTACGATTTCCTGCGCCATGCCACCGTGGCCACCGCGCGGGCGCTGAAGTCCGCCGCCCGCCGCTACACGGTGCTCGCGGGATTTGACACCGGCGCCTGGCTGCTGGCGCAGGCCGGCCTGCTGGACGGGCGGCGGGCAACGATCCACTGGGAAGAGCTCAGCCGCTTTACCGAGGCTTTTCCCGAAGTGCAGACGGAACGTGTCCGCCAGGTCTGGGATGGCGACCGCGTCACCTGCACCGGTGCGCTGGCGGCCTTTGACACCATGATGGAGCTGATCGGAGACCAGCACGGCGCCGCGCTGAGACTGGAGGTAGCGGCGCTGTTCATGGCGCCCGAGGCAACCGAAACCCAGGACCCGATCCTGGTGCGCGGCAAATCGGTTGCCCGTGCGGTGGCGGTGATGCAGGCCAATCTGGAATCGCCCCTGCCGATCGCTGCCGTGGCGCGGAAAGCGGGCCGCAGCCAGAAGGATCTGGAGACACGGATGAAGGCTGAACTTGGGGCAACGCCGCAGGCGGTTTACCGGCGGCTGCGGCTGATTCAGGCCAGAAAGCTGGTGTTAGAGACAGTTTTGAGTGTCTCTGAGATTGCCCTGCGCTGCGGCTACGACGACCCCAGTGCGCTGACCCGGGCCTTCAAGGCGGAGTTTGGAAATACCCCGCGCAGCTTGCGCAGCAGCGGCTAGGCCTGCTTGGCTGCCATCCACTGGTTCAGCCGCCACAGCCCCCAGGCCAGCGGGATCGCCGCCAGGCCGCCGATCACATAGGCCAGCGGTTCATCGGCGAAGGACTCGAACATCTGCGTGTAGGCATGGATCGCGGCAAAGGTCAGCGCCGCATTGAACAGCCCGCGCTGATGCCGCTGCGCCGCCCAGAAGATCACCGCGGCCAGCACCACCGCCCAAAGCACCGAATAGACTTGCTCAGAGATGAACAGTGCGCTGTTGCGGAAGGCATCGCGGGCGGCGGCATAGGCCTCCCAGTCCTCGTACCCATCGCTGTAACGGCCCGGCCCCCAAACAGTTTCGCCCACCACGTCCCCCCACAACGAGCCGACCAGCGCACAAAGGTTCGCGACCACAAACCCCAGGATCGCCAGGATGCGCAGGTGCCGGGCGTTGCGTTCTGCCAGCCGGGACGCCCCCCAGACGCACAGCACTATCAGCACCACCATCTGCAGGATCGTCAGCGTCGATTCCGGCGAATAGAACACATAGGCGGCGTGGAAATAGCTGGTGCCGGTTTCCAGCATCTGGGCAAAGGGCGCAATCGCCAGCGCGGTGACAAAGCGCACATCCACCTGCCAGCCTGCCAGGGCCAGCGCCGCCGCATAATAAAGCAGCGCCAGGTTCCGCAGCGGCGAGCCGATGCCGTATTGCTGCAGCAGCAGTTCGATGCCCGCCAGATGCATTGCCAGCCCCATCAGCAGGATCGCGCCCAGCACAAACCCCGTGGACCAGGCCCCGTGCCGCCAGCGCCAGGTGCAGATCAGCGCCACCAGCGCGCCGGCGGGCAGCATTACCCAGCCGGCGATGTCCTCGAATTTGTCGACCAGTTCAATCCCGGCACCGCCCATCAGCATGCCGGCGCCGATCAGGGTGGCGGAATTGCCGAACATCCGCAGCATCTCGCCGCCGCGCGCCAGCACCGCAAGCCCGCCGCCCAGCATCAGCACGCCGGTCACCGCCACTGCCAGCGGGTCCGCCAGCCAGAAGATGAAGCCGGCTGTGGCCGCGATGATCCCGAAACACAGGATCGCATTCACCGCCAGCGACACCATCACCTCTCGCGAGCGGGCCTCGATGCTGCGGGCCTGATCCGGGGTCAGCACCCCCTCCTCGACCAGGGCGGTTGTATCGGCAATGGCGTGCATCAGCGGTCCCTCGCAGCATCCAAATGGGTCCGCCCAGCATGGACCGGCCGGCGTCGCGGCGAAAGGGGAGGAATTCCCGCAGCTTACCCCTTGGGGCGGCTTGGGACCCAGGCGTATCCGTTATCACACAGGATATAGGCCTCCCGCAGGCCGTGCGGCTTGTCCGTTGGCGCCTGCAGAACGGCGAACCCTGCTGCCGCCGCCAAGGCCACGGCCTGATCCGGGTCGGTTTCGTAAAGACGGATCTCGATCCCGGCCCCGCGCGGCGGGTTTTCCGGCAGCAGCCCCAGCAGCGGGTTTTCCGCATAGGTGCCGTCGCTGTGCAGCTGAAACACCTGACCGCCATAGGTGACGATGGCAAAATCCTGCGTCACCTGATGGCCCTTCATAGCGAAAACAGTCTCTAAAAAGGACTTTTCAGCCGGAACATCCCGTACCAGGAGGTTGATCCCGATCCCGCGCAGGGAGCGGCCGAAACTGTCCGCATCTGTTGTCTCATAATCCATGGGGCCCAGTCTTTTCCGGAACCCGCCAAGCGGCAATGCCAAATGCGTCAGTCTTCGGCGCCTATTCACCGTCCGTATGAAGCTTTGATGGCAAAGCCGGCAATCCGCTTGCCTTCCCGCCCGCAATCGGAACAATTGGACTATGTCAGAAAACATTTTTCCGAACTGGCCCGACTACGCCCCGCAATTGATCGACGTAGCAGCCGGCCGTGCGCCAGCCGATACCGTGATCCGGCAGGGCATTTGGGTCAACGTCCACACCCGCGAGCAGCTGCCCGGCCATGACATTGCCATCAAGGCAGGCCGCATCGCCTATGTCGGGCCGGACGCCTCTTATTGCACCGGGCCGGAGACGCAGATCATCGAGGCCAATGGCCGCTATATGGTCCCGGGCCTGTGCGACGCGCATATGCATATCGAATCCGGCATGCTGACGCCCGCAGAATTTGCCCGCGCGGTGATCCCGCATGGCACCACCTCGATGTTCACCGACCCGCATGAGATCGCAAATGTGCTGGGGCTGGACGGTGTGCGCTATATGCATGACGAGGCGCTGATGCAGCCGGTCAACATTTTTACTCAGATGCCGTCCTGCGCGCCCTCCGCGCCGGGGCTGGAAACCACCGGCTATGAAATCTCCGCCGAGGACGTCGAAGAGGCGATGAACTGGCCCGGCATCATCGGCCTCGGTGAAATGATGAATTTCCCCGGCGTCGCCAATGCTGACCCCAAGATGCTGGCCGAAATCGCCGCTACCCAGCGTGCGGGCAAAACCGTGGGCGGCCACTATGCCTCCCCTGACCTTGGCCCCGATTTTGCCGCCTATGTGGCTGGCGGCCCGGCGGATGATCATGAGGGCACCTGCGAGGCTGACGCCATTGCCCGGGTGCGCCAGGGGATGCGGTCGATGATGCGGCTTGGCTCGGCTTGGTACGACGTCGAAAGCCAGATCACCGCGGTTACCGAAAAGGGGCTGGACCCGCGCAACTTCATTCTCTGCACCGATGACTGCCATTCGGGCACACTGGTCAATGACGGCCACATGAACCGGGTGGTGCGCCACGCGATTGCCTGCGGCTGCGATCCGGTGGTTGCCCTGCAGATGGCGACGATAAACACCGCCACCCATTTCGGACTGGAGCGCGAAATCGGCTCCATCACTCCCGGCCGCCGTGCCGATGTGATCCTGACCTCCAGCCTGACGGATCTGCCCATCGAAGTGGTAGTGGCCCGCGGCCAGATCGTCGCGGAATCAGGCTCTATCAGGGTCGAATGCCCGCATTACGACTGGCCCGCCAGCGCCCGCGGCACTGTGCATCTTGGACATGAGCTGACAGCCAAGGACTTTGAGCTGGCCGCCCCTGAGGGCGCCAATGCGGTGACTGCCAATGTGATCGGCGTGGTCGAGAACCAGGCCCCGACCAAGGCACTTCGCGCGGAGCTGCCGGTTGTGGACGGGCTCGTCGAGGGCAGCGGCGATGTCTGCCAGATCGCCCTGGTCGAGCGCCACCGCGCCACCGGCGGTGTCACCAACGCTTTTGTCTCGGGCTTCGGCTACCAGGGCAAAATGGCGATGGCCTCCACGGTGGCGCATGACAGCCACCACATGATTGTGGTCGGCACCGACCGCGAACAGATGGCGTTGGCCGCCAACCGGCTTGCCGAAGCAGGCGGCGGCATTACCCTCTTTAAAGATGGTGAGGAGCTTGCCCTGGTTGAACTGCCGATTGCAGGCCTGATGTCCGACAGCCCGGCCACCGAGGTCGCCGCCAAGGCGCAGGAGATGGTTGAGGCGATGCAGGCCTGCGGCTGCGACCTGAACAACGCCTATATGCAGCACTCACTGCTGGCGCTGGTGGTGATCCCGGAACTCAGGATTTCCGACCTGGGGCTTGTCGATGTCCGCACATTCCAGAAAATCCCGGTGATCGAGCCTGCACAATGATAACAACAAAACACCCCGGCCACCCGCCGGACGAAAGCTTCAACGACGCAACCGAGGCCGTGGACCGGCTGGAACTGCTCTACCGGCAGGCCACTGGCTTCATCTGCGAGGAATTCTCCCGGGCGATGGCTGACGGCGCGCCGGACAACCAGCGCATCCGCGCCTTTTACCCGGAAATCCGCTTCTCCACCCTGACCTTCGCCCAAGTGGACAGCCGGCTCAGCTTTGGCCATGTCTCCGCACCTGGCACCTATGCCACCACGGTCACGCGGCCGGACTTGTTCCGCAATTACCTGATCCAGCAGATTGGCCTGCTGATCCGCAATCACGGCCAGCCGGTGACCATTAGTGTCTCTGATACACCGATCCCGGTGCATTTCGCGGTCGCCTCGCGCCCGGATCTGACGGTGCCCCAGGACGGCGCCGCCGGTTTCACCCTGCGCGACGTGTTTGACGTGCCGGATCTGTCGACCACCAATGACGACATCGTCAACGGCACATACCAGCCCGCCAATGGCACCGGCCCGCTGGCGCTGTTCACCGCCCAGCGCATCGACTACTCGCTGGCCCGTCTGAGCCACTATACCGCCACCAGTGCCGAACATTTCCAGAACCACGTTCTGTTCACCAACTACCAGTTCTACGTGGCCGAATTCGAGGCCTACGCCCGCGCCCAGTTGGCGGATCCCAATTCCGGCTACACCAGTTTTGTCAGCACCGGCGATCACGAGATCACCGATCCATCGGCAAAGATTCCGGAAATCGCCAAGCTGCCTCAGATGCCGACATATCACCTGAAGCGGGAGGACGGGAACGGCATCACTCTGGTCAACATCGGCGTCGGCCCCTCCAACGCCAAGACCGCCACCGACCACATCGCGGTGCTGCGCCCGCATGCCTGGCTGATGGTCGGCCATTGCGCGGGGCTGCGGAACACCCAGGCACTGGGGGACTTCGTCCTCGCCCATGGCTACCTGCGCGAAGACCACGTTCTGGACGATGACCTGCCGGTCTGGACCCCGATCCCGGCGCTGGCGGAAATCCAGGTCGCGCTGGAGGAAGCCGTGGCGGAAATCACCGAATACGAGGGCTTCGACCTCAAGCGGATTATGCGCACCGGCACCGTCGCCACCATTGACAACCGCAACTGGGAACTGCGCGACCAGTCCGGCCCGGTGCAGCGCTTGTCCCAATCCCGCGCCATCGCGCTGGACATGGAAAGCGCCACCATCGCCGCCAACGGCTACCGCTTCCGGGTACCCTACGGCACGCTGCTCTGCGTCTCTGACAAGCCGCTGCATGGCGAACTGAAGCTGCCGGGCATGGCGTCGGACTTTTACCGCACTCAGGTTGCACGCCACCTGCAAATCGGAATAAGAGCTATGGAGCGTTTGCGCGGTATGCCTTTGGAGCGTCTGCACAGCCGGAAATTGCGTTCGTTCGACGAAACCGCCTTCCTTTAAGGCTGATTTTCGCTGTTTTCCGGGAAAAAATGCCTGTTTTGCCTTATGCGGAGCACACAAGAAGTTGTGTTACCATACAACATAACGATAATGTCTCGCGATGAGGCCCCACAGTTCGGGCAGCTTTAAGGAGACGAAGAATGTCCAAACCGATGACCAAAACCCAGCTTGTAGCCGCACTGGCCGAGGAAATGGGCAGTGACAAGAAAACTGCAGGTTCTGCGCTGGAAGCGGTCTGCTCGCTGATCACCCGCGAAGTGTCGGGCGGCGGTGCCGTGACCCTGCCGGGCGTCGGCAAGATCTACTGCCGTGAGCGCCCCGAGCGTGAAGTGCGCAACCCGGCCACTGGTGAGAAATTCACCAAGGAAGCCGACAAGGTGGTCAAGATGACCATCGCAAAAGCGCTGAAAGACAGCGTAAACGGCTGATCCCGGACATCGTCCGGACGGTTTCAGGGCTGCCCCCGCGGGCGGCCCTTTTCTTTTGCACGGGCCGGCCGCTCCAACGGAAGGTTCGTCCGCCGCCGCCGCGTTGCCGCTTGCCAGTACCGCCCGCCGGACGCATCCTCATGGCGGCGGCCGAAGTAGGGCTTCATGGAAAACGTCAATCTGGTGCTGATCCTGGCAGCCGCGTTTCTGGGCGCCGTCAGCCCTGGCCCGGCGACGGTGACCATTGCCGGCACCTCCATGAAGCATGGCCGCAAGCCCGGGCTGGCGCTGGCTGCCGGGGTGTGCCCCGGTTCCCTGATCTGGTCGGTCTCCGCTGCCTTTGGACTTGGCGCGGTGATGCTGGCCAATGCCTGGATGTTCGAAGCGGTCCGCTACATCGGCGCCGGTTATCTGATGTATCTCGCGATCCGCTCCACCCGGTCGGCCTTGCGCCCCGGCGCACCTGCATTACGCGCCTCTGCTGTGCCAACGCTGCGAAGCGCCTATGGCAAGGGGTTGGCGCTGCACCTGACCAATCCCAAGGCTGTGCTGTTCTTCGGCTCGCTCTATGCCATCGGCCTGCCGCCCGGCACGCCCGTGTCGGCGCTGCTGGTTGTGATGGCGGCCATCGCGGTGCAAAGCACCCTGATCTTCCACGGTTACGCGCTGCTGTTCTCCAGCCAGGCGGCCAGCCGCGTCTACCTTCGCTTGCGCCGCGGGTTCGAGGCGGCCTTCGCCGCCGCCTTTGGCGCCGCCAGCTGGCAGATCCTAGCGGCCCGGTTCAGCTGATCCCGGTCCCGCCCGGCTTGATCTCCACTCTCAATTCCCCGAAGGTCCGCCACGGGAGAAAGGAATTCACGATGGATGCGCGCGCTATTGCCATGGGGCTGGCCTTTGCCCTGATGTGGTCCTCGGCCTTCACCTCCGCCCGGATCATTGTCCAGGACGCCTCGCCGCTGTTCTCCCTGGCGGTCCGCTTTCTGATCTCCGGGCTGATCGGCGTCGCCATTGCCCGCGCCATGGGGCAGACCTGGCGGCTGACGCCGGGCCAGTGGCGCGCCACGGTGATCTTCGGCATCTGCCAGAACGCGCTGTACCTCGGCCTGAACTTCGTCGCCATGCAGTGGATCGAGGCCTCGCTGGCCGCCATCATCGCTTCCACCATGCCGCTGCTCGTGGCGCTGGCTGGCTGGGCGCTGTTCGGCGAGCGGCTGCGGCCCCTTGGCTATGCCGGGCTGGCCGCAGGCATCCTGGGTGTTGCGCTGATCATGGGCACACGGCTCAGCGCCGGTGTCGACCTGCTGGGCGTTGGCCTTTGCGTCATCGGCGTGCTGGCGCTGACCGCCGCAACCCTGGCCTTGCGCGGCGCCACCTCGGGCGGCAATTTCATGATGGTTGTGGGGCTGCAAATGCTGATCGGCTCTGCTGTCCTGTTCGTGGCCGCGCCGCTGACAGAGGACATTTTTGTCACCCCCACCTGGCGCCTGGCCGCTGCCTTTACCTACACCACCATCGTGCCGGGGCTGATGGCCACCTTCATCTGGGTGCTGCTGCTGAACCGCATCGGCGCGGTGCGCGCCGCGACCTTTCACTTCCTGAACCCGGTGTTCGGCGTTGCCGTCGCCAGCATGCTGCTGGGAGAAAAACTAGGGCCGCTCGACCTGCTCGGTGTCGCCATCGTCACCGGCGGCATTCTGGCCGTCCAGCTCGCACGGCAGGCGGACCGGCCAAAAGCGGGGCTCTCCCGCGCGGCAAAGCCGGGCTGACGTCCGTCCCTGCCCCTTGGGCCCGGCGCCGCTGACGCGGCGCAGCCCGTTGCAACCCCGCGTGCTTACGGCTTAACCTGCCCCCCAAGACCCCAACAGGAGGACGCGGCATGAGCGCGCAACTGACCCGGGTGCTGGAGGCGATCGACGCCGCCAACGCCCAGGACCCCAACCTGGAAGACGGCCAGCCCGCCGCGCTGCTCTATGGCCAGCGGATGAGCCAGGAGCAGGAACGCCTGTTCCCGGACGCCTCCGAGGTGCTGCAGATCGCCGCCCGCGGCCAGCACGTGGAACGCTGGAAGCTGGCCCGCGATGCCTTCCCCGAAGGCCGGGCCGGCTATCTCGCCTGGCGCAAGGCAGAGGCTGTGCATCACGCCGATGTGGTCACCACCCTGATGCAGGACGCAGGCTATGGCGCCGAAGATACGGAGGCCGCCGCCAAGATGCTGCGCAAGGAGGGCATAAAGCGTGACGACCAGGTGCAGGCGCTGGAGGACATCATCTGCTTTGTCTTCCTCAAGTGGTATTTTGCCCCCTTCGCCGCCAAGCATCCGGCGGACAAAGTGCAGCGCATCGTCGAAAAGACCGCCCGCAAGATGTCGGCAGACGCCCGCGCCCGGGTGCTGCGGGAGTTCGACCTGCCCGGCGACCTGGCCGGCGCCTTCGCCGCCTGACCGCACCCCTTCCCCCGCGGCCGGCCTTCCACAGCACACGGCTTTGCGAGCCGCCTGTAACAGGGCTTTGCATTTGCCCATCCAGACCCCATGTTCTGCACCAAACGCGAACAGGCGGGAGGACATCATGACCAAATACTTCAAGAACCCGGACGCCATTGCCGCCCTCTCCGAGGAAGAGTTCTATGTGACCCAGAATGCGGGCACCGAACGCCCCGGAACCGGCAAGCTGCTGAACAACAAGCAGCCGGGCATCTACGTCGACATCGTTTCAGGCGAGCCGCTGTTTGCCTCCTCTGACAAGTATGAATCGGGCTGCGGCTGGCCCAGCTTCACCAAGCCGATCGAACCCGCCCATATCCAGGAACTGGAGGACCGCAGCCTCGGCATGATCCGCACCGAGGTCCGCTCCACCCATGGCGACAGCCACCTGGGCCATGTCTTTCCCGACGGCCCGATGGACCGCGGCGGCCTGCGCTATTGCATCAACTCCGCCTCCCTGCGCTTTGTGCATCTGGACGACATGGAGGCCGAGGGCTATGGCGCCTACATCAACCAAGTGGAGGTCGTGAAATGAGCACCACCGAACGCGCCGTCCTGGCAGGCGGTTGTTTCTGGGGCATGCAGGAACTGATCCGCAAACGCCCCGGCGTCATCAGCACCCGCGTCGGCTACACCGGCGGCGACTTGCCCAATGCCACCTACAAGAACCACGGCACCCATGCCGAAGGGATCGAGATCATCTTCGACCCCGCCGTCACCTCCTACCGGGAGCTCTTGGAATTCTTCTTCCAGATCCACGATCCGACCACCCTGAACCGGCAGGGCAATGACATCGGCATGAGCTACCGCTCCGCGATCTACTACGTCGACGATACCCAGAAAGCGGTGGCCGAGGACACCATCGCCGACGTCGACGCCTCCGGCATCTGGCCCGGCAAGGTGGTGACCGAGGTCGAACCCGCGGGCGATTTCTGGGAGGCGGAGCCCGAGCATCAGGATTATCTGCAGCGTCAGCCCACCGGCTACACCTGCCATTTCCCGCGCCCCGACTGGGTGCTGCCCAAACGCGGCGCCGCCGCGGAATAGGCTCTATCCGGTCGCTTTCAGCCCCGCCGCACATTGGCGGGGCTTTTCACCTGTCAAATCTGCAGCAAGCATCCGTGTTTCATCTGGCCGAAAATATCCCCGCCGGAGGCAGCGGGTTTTCCGCGAAAACCCGCTAGTGAAACTGAAGCTAGGCGTGCGCCACACGCGGCCGGCCGCTGGCCTCCACCGTCAATGTGCCTTCAACGAACACGTCCCGCGATTCCACTTGCGCCGTGCGGATATCCCGCTCCACATGCACGTGAATATCCTCTGCACCGGCCTCCTCCGCTGCGCCGCGCGCCTCCGCAGCCAAGGCTGTTTCCAGCGCCGCAAGCGCGTCATCTGCGGCCGGAAAATCCTCCGGGCCGGTCTCCAGGTGCACCCGGTACTTGCCTTCGGACGGAGAAGTCACGGTGCCGCTGCGCCGCATGGTGACACGCCCCACCACCGCGCCAATGGCATTGGCCACGCCCGCATGTTCCGGCAGGATCATATTGCAATGAAGCCGCTCCCCCACCGCCGGATAATAGCTGGGGGCAGAGGCGCCCAGCCCCACCACATCCACATTCATCGAGGCATCGAGCGCTAGCAACCCGCGGTGCCGACTCAGCCCCTTTTGCAGCAGAACATGCCGCGCCAGATCCTGTTCCGGCAGGCCAAAGCTCTCGGCTTCCTCGGCAAAAGCAGACTCTAACAAGGTCAAAGCGGTCTGTTCGGTCAGTTGATCAATAATCATCTGCGCCAGTGTTCCCGCATCCTTTGCCACCATGTCGCCGCTGCCCACCCGGCGGCGGGCAAACAGCGTCAGCGCTTTCTCCGCCGCCTCGCGGTCCCAGGCATCGACCCGGCCCAGCACATGGCTGGCATCCGAGGGCGTCACGCTGCTGACCTGCACCAGTCCGCGGTCCACCAGCCGGCCTAGCGAGCCATGCTCCATCCGTGTACGCAGGATCTGGCCCAGCGGGTGCACCTGCATCCCGATCCGCGCCAGCAGCCCGGCCTCCCGCTCGCTCAGGCCCGCTACAGGCACCCCCGGCACCGCCCGTACAAAGCGCCCGTCAAACTCGCCCACAGTGGAGTTGCGCAGCTGTTCGTCCAGCGCTGCGTGCACCACCTCCGGCGCATCCGTGGCAATCAGCGAGACCGGCACCACCCGGCGCGGCCCCAGGGTCAGCCCGCCTGACAGGCCGCTGGTGTTCAGATGCACCTGGCTGTCGCCTCCCAGGCCGGTGGTGCGCATCGCCACGGCCTCGACCATAGTGCGGAACTCACCGACCCGGGCACCCGCCGGATCAATCGCCGGCTTGCCGTCCTTGATCAGCGCCACATCGGTGGTGGTGCCGCCGATGTCGCTGACCAGCGCGTGATCCGCCCCGGTCATCCATCGCGCGCCGACGATCGAGGCCGCCGGCCCCGACAGGATCGTCTCGATCGGCCGCTCCCGCGCCTGTTCGCCGCTCATCAGCGCGCCGTCGCCGCGCACCACCATCATCGGCGCCTCAATGCCCAGATCGCGCAGCGTATCCTGCGCCCGGCCGATCAGCCGGTCGATCATCCCGATCAGGCGGGCGTTCAGAACCGCCGTCACCGCCCGCTTGGGCCCGTTCAGCTTGGCCGACAGCTGATGCGAACAGGTTGCCGGCGCGCCGGTCAGCTCATGAATGATCCGCGCGGCTTCCATCTCATGCGCCGGGTTGCGGGTGGCAAAGACCCCGGCCACGGCAAAACCCGTCACCCCTTGCCCCTCGGTGCGCAGAAACTTCTCCAGCGACTCCAAGTCCAGCGGCGCCGCCTCGCTGCCCGCATGGGTATGGCCGCCCGCCAGCACCAGCGCCGGATCGCCCTTCAGGGCATCCTTCAGCCCATGCCGGTCCAGATCGGCCTCGGCAAAGCCGATATAGATCAGCGCCACCCGGCCGCCCTGGCCCTCGACCAGCGCATTGGTGGCCAGCGTGGTGGACAGGGCCGCCAGCGACACCTCCTGCGGCTGCACTCCGGATTGCTCCAGAACCGCCCGGATCGCGCCGCCAACGCCAATCGCCAGATCCTGGCGCGTCGTCAGAGACTTGGCGGAGGCGATCACCTCCTTCTCGTCGCGGATCAGCACCGCATCGGTATAGGTTCCGCCCGTGTCCACTCCCAGCAGCAGCGCCATGCCCAGCCCTCTCAAACTCTGTTCGCCGGACCGGGTGTAACGCCTATTTGCGCCGCGTCCATCCTGTTTGCGTCACGAAAGCCTTTGAACTGCCCAAGCCGCTGCGTCGGCCACCGCCGGGTCCGGATCCTCCACCAGCCCCTGCGCCGCCGGCCGCAGCTCTGGCAGCCCGGAATTGCCAATCGCATAAAGCACATTGCGCACAAAGCGGTCGCGCCCGATGCGCTTGATTGGCGAACCCGAGAACATCGCCCGGAACGCCGCATCATCCAAAGCGGCAAGCTCCTCCAGCTTCGGCGCCTTCAGCTCCTCGCGCGCGGCATAGCGCATGTCGCTGGCCGCCACCGCAAACTTGTTCCACGGACAGGCCGCCAGACAGTCGTCGCAGCCATAAATCCGGTTGCCCAGCTTGCCCCGCAGCTCTTCGTCCACCGGCCCCTTGTGTTCAATGGTGAGGTAGGAAATGCAGCGCCGTGCATCGACCTGGTAGGGCGCCGGAAAGGCATCGGTCGGGCAGCTGTCCAGACAGGCCCGGCAGGATCCGCAGCGGTCCGGTTCTGCCTTGTCCGCCGGCAGCTCCAGCGTGGTGAAAACAGACCCTAAAAAGGCCCAATTCCCCCAATCCCGGCTCACCAGATTACTGTGCTTGCCCTGCCAGCCCAGCCCCGCCGCCATGCCCAGCGCCTTTTCCGGCACCGGCGCGGTGTCGACAAAGACTTTCACCTCGCAGTCCTCTCCCGCCTCGGCAATCAGCCAGCGCGCCAGCCGCTTCAGCCGTTTCTTGACCAGGTCGTGATAATCCTTATTGCGGGCATAGACCGACACCGCACCGCGGTCCGCCTGCCCCACCACCGCCATTGGGTCTTCCTCGGGCGTGTAGCTTTCGGCCAGCATGATCACCGACCGCGCCTCGGGCCACAGCTGCGCCGGGTCGCCCCGCCAATGGGTGCGCTCTGCCATCCAGCCCATCTGCCCGTGATAGCCCGCGTCCAGGAACGCCCGCAGCCGTCCAGGCACCTCCGGCACATCCCACGGGCGGCAGATCCGGCAGGAGACAAACCCCTCCGAGAGCGCCTGAGCAACCAGTCTTTGCTTGATGCCGGATCCGTCTTTCATCTGGCTGAAAATATCCTCGGGGGTGAATTGAGCCGCAGGCTCAAGAGGGGGCAGACAGCCCCCTAACCCCGTTGATATCAGAAATCCAGGTCAGTGTAATGCGGCGGCGGCCGGAAGCCCGGCACCTGATCCGCCAGGATCGACCGGAACGCAGGCCGCGACTTGATCTTGGCGTACCAGTCCTTGACCACTGCCGACCGGTTCCAGTCCACGTCCGAAATGTAATCCAGCGACGACAGATGCGCTGCAGCGGCGAAATCCGCCAGCGTCATCATGTCCCCGGCCAGCCAGCGCCGGTGGTCCAAGAGCCAGGCCATGTAATCCAGATGGTATTTGATCGCCTTAGCGCCGGCCTTCACGTTACGGCTGTCCGGATAGCCCTCACCGGTGATCTTCTTGTTCACCCGCTCATACAGCAGCTTGGAGGTCACCTCGTGGTGGAACTTGTCGTCAAACCAGCTCACCAGCCGGCGCACTTCATACCGGCCCTCGGCATCCTTCGGCATCAAGGGCGGCTCCGGCCGCGTGTCTTCCAGGTATTCGCAGATCGCCGCGCTTTCGGCCATCATCTGGCCGTCCAGCCGGATCACCGGCACCTTGGCGGCCGGGTTGCGGCGCAGGAAGTCGGGATCCTGCTCCCAATAACGCTCCTCGACCAGCTCAACCTCGATCTTCTTTTCCGCCAGCGACAACCGCACCTTGCGGCAAAAGGGGGACAGCGGAACGTGGTACAGGCGCGCCATGGCTACAGGAAATCTCCAGAAACGTTACTACGGATACCCAGCAATGCCTTGGCCGGGAGAAAGATTCAATCCTCGAAACAATCGGCCCGCCCATCTGCGCGAATGGTGGCCGCCCCATCCATGATCTGCCCCGCCCGGCGCTGCACGAAACTGCTGGGACGGCGGGCCGAACGCTCTTTGGGATTGGGCAGAACCGCGGCAATCAGCGCCGCCTGGCGTGAGCTCAGCTGATCCGGGCCCACCCCGAAATATTTGCGCGCCGCGGCCTCGGCGCCGAACACACCCTCGTCCATTTCGGCAACGTTCAGATAGACCTCCAGGATGCGCCGCTTGCTCCAAACGATCTCCACCACCGGAGTCAGCAGCGTCTCCAGCACCTTGCGCGGCCAGCTGCGGCCCTGCCACAAAAACACATTCTTCACCACCTGCTGCGAAATCGTTGAACCGCCGCGGGCGCCGCCTGCCTCGATCGCGGCCTGAATGGCGCGGGCGTCAAATCCCCAATGGCGGCAGAACTGCGCATCCTCCGCCGCCACGACAGAGCGCGCCAGCACCGGCGCCATCTCCTCCAGCGGCACCCACATCCGGTCCACCTCGCCCAGCCGCCGCTTCTCGGCCCAGATGGTATGGGTAACCGGCGGGTTCACCACGGAAAACAGCAGGATCAGGAAAAGAAACACTGCCGCAACCGCAAGCACTGCGCGCAAGACCCAGCGCCGCAGACTGCGCAGCGGCTGAATCCGCCGCTTCGCCGTCTTCTTGCTGCTCCTGGTTTTCTTCTTTTTTGCAACTGCCTTGGCCATGACTCTCTATAGGATGGCAGCCAGGCATTCACAAAGGGTCAGTTGCCTTGCTGCCGCAATCTGCCGGTCCGGCGTTTTCGGGGGCCCGGAAGGGGCGCTGTCCCTCTTGAGCCTGCGGCTCAATTCACCCCGGGATATTTCGGGCCAGATGAAGGCCTGATCCGGCTGCGCGGCGGCGCGCGGGACAAGAAAAACCCCAGCAAGCCTGCGCCTGCGGGGGTCACTTTCAGTCTTTGGGCCGGCTTATTCCGCCGGAACGGCAGCCTGTTCCTGCATCACAGGATGCGCCAGCTTGTCGAGCATCTCTTTCGGGCAGACTTGCAGGAAGTTGCTCTTTTCGATGTCCCAGTGCTGCAGGATCTCCGCGGCCTTGCGGCTGCCGGTTTCCTCCAGGTGGCGTTCGATGAGGCTTTTCAGCTCCGCCTCCCAATGCGCCACGGTGACCGGGCAGGTGACCAGGGATTCCATGTTCATCAGGGTCTCGGCCTTGCCCTCAGGGTCATAGAGATAGGCCATGCCGCCGGTCATGCCCGCGCCGAAATTGGCACCGATGGTGCCCAGGATCACCGCTACGCCGCCGGTCATGTATTCGCAACCGTTGGAGCCGCAGCCCTCGATCACCACCTTGGCGCCGGAGTTGCGCACCGCAAAGCGCTCACCCGCGCGGCCGGCCGCAAACAGGTAGCCGTCGGTGGCGCCGTACAGCACGGTATTGCCGATGATGGTGTTTTCCGAGGCCACCAGCGGGCTCACCTGCGGCGGGCGCACCACAATGGTGCCGCCCGACAGGCCCTTGCCGACATAGTCGTTGGCATCGCCCGACACTTCCAGCTTCAGCCCCGGGGCCGCAAAGGCGCCCAGCGCCTGGCCGGCAGAGCCCTGCAGCTTCACCGTCAGGTGATCCGGCTGGAAGGAATTCCGCATCCCGAAGTTGCGAACAATGTGGCTGGAGGTGCGGGTGCCCACGGTGCGGTGGGTGTTCTGGATCGCATAGGACAGCTGCATCTTCTCGCCGTCCTGCAGGAAGCGGGCGGCGTCGCGCACGATCTCCGCATCCAGCGTGTCCGGCACCGCATTCCGCTCCTTGTCACGGTTGTAGACGATATTGGCAGAGCCATCGACAGTTATCAGCAGCGGGTTCAGGTCCAGATCGTCCAGATGGGCAGAGCCGCGCGACACCTGTGCCAGCAGGTCGGCCCGGCCGATCACCTCATCCAAGCTGCGGGCGCCGATGGAGGCGAGGATTTCCCGCACTTCCTGGGCGTAGAAGGTGATCAGATTCACCACCTTGTCCGCATTGCCGGTAAACTTGGCGCGCAGGGATTCGTCCTGGGTGCAGACGCCCACCGGGCAGGTGTTGGACTGGCACTGGCGCACCATAATGCAGCCCATGGCGATCAGCGCAGCGGTGCCGATGCCGTACTCCTCGGCGCCCAGCATTGCGGCCATCACAATGTCGCGCCCGGTGCGCAGGCCGCCGTCGGTGCGCAGCGTCACCCGCTCGCGCAGGTTGTTCATCGCAAGCACCTGATGCGCCTCGGTCAGGCCCATCTCCCACGGAAGGCCCGCGTATTTGATCGAGGTCGCAGGCGACGCCCCGGTGCCGCCGTTGTGACCCGAGATCAGGATGATGTCAGCCTTCGCCTTGGCAACGCCCGCGGCGATTGTGCCAACGCCCGAAGACGCCACCAGCTTCACCGTCACCTTGCAGCGCGGGTTGATCTGCTTCAGGTCGTAGATCAGCTGCGCCAGGTCCTCGATCGAGTAGATGTCGTGGTGCGGCGGCGGCGAGATCAGGGTCACACCCTTGGTGGAGTGGCGCAGGCGGGCGATCAGGTCGGTGACCTTCATGCCCGGCAGCTGGCCGCCCTCGCCGGGCTTGGCGCCCTGGGCCACCTTGATCTCCAGTTCTTCACACTGGTTCAGGTATTCCGCGGTCACACCAAAGCGGCCCGACGCCACCTGCTTGATCTTCGCAGACGGGTTGTCACCGTTCGGCTCCGGCACAAAGTGCGCCGGATCCTCGCCGCCCTCGCCGGAGTCGGACTTGGCACCGATCCGGTTCATCGCCACGTTCAGGGTCTTGTGCGCCTCAGGGCTCAGCGCGCCCAAGGACATGCCCGGCGTCACGAACCGCTTGCGGATCGCGGTGATGCTCTCCACTTCCTCCAGCGGGACCGGCTTGCCCAGCGGCTTGATCTGCAAGAGATCGCGCAGGTGGATCGGCGGGTTCGACTGCATCTTCGCAGAATACTGCTTCCACAACTCATAAGACGCGCGGTTGCAGGCCATCTGCATCATATGCATCGAGGTGGCTTCCCAGGCGTGGGTCTCGCCCGACTTGCGTGCCTTGTAGAAGCCCCCGATGGGCAGCACGCCTTCCTGAGTTTTCCAGGCTTTGGCGTGAATTTCCTCCGCCTTGGTCTGGATGCCGGTCACACCGATACCGGAGATGCGCGAGGTCATGCCGGGGAAATACTCGGCACACATGGCCCGGGACAGACCCACCGCCTCAAAATTCAGGCCGCCGCGGTAGGAGGACACTACCGAAATCCCCATCTTCGCCATGATCTTCAAGAGACCCTGGTCGATGGCCTCGCGGTAGCGCGCGACGTTCTCGGTCAGGCTGCCGTCCAGCAGGCCGCGCTCGATGCGGTCGGCCAGCGAATCCTCGGCCAGATAGGCGTTCACCACTGTGGCGCCGCAGCCGATCAGCACCGCGAAATAATGCGGGTCGATACATTCGGCAGAGCGCACGTTCAGCGAGCAGAAAGTTCGCAGCCCCTTGCGGGTCAGATGCGAATGCACGGCGGATGTCGCCAGGATCATCGGCATCGCGACCTTGCTGGCGTCCGAATACTGGTCGGTCAGCACGATATGGCCCGCGCCCGAGCGCACCGCCTCCTCGGCCTCAGCCCGGATCCGCTCCAGCGCCGCGCTGAGGGAGCCGCGGCCCGGTGCAAAGGTACAGTCAATCTCGGCCAGCGGTGCGTTGAACTGCTGCACCAGCATGTCCCACTGGGCGTTGCCGACAAAGGGGCTTTCCAACACTATGATTTCAGTCTGGGAGCTGTCCTCGTCCAGCACGTTCTTGAGGTTGCCAAAGCGGGTCTTGAGCGACATCACCCGGAATTCGCGCAAGCTGTCGATCGGCGGGTTGGTCACCTGGCTGAAGTTCTGGCGGAAGAAGTGGCTCAGCGGGCGGTACATCTTGGACAGCACAGCAGAGGGCGTATCATCACCCATCGAGGCCAGCGTTTCCTTGCCGTCCTCGGCCATCGGCGCCAGGATCTGCTCCAGCTCCTCAATCGAATAGCCAGCCGCGACCTGGCGGCGGCGCAGCTCTTCGCCCGAGAACAGCGGCTGTTCGGTGACGCTGGCGAGGGTTGTGTCCAGATCGTTGATCCGCTTGACCCAGTCGCCGAACGGCAGCGCGCGGGACAGCTTGTCCTTGATCTCGGTATCGCGGAACAACTTGCCCTTATCCATGTCCACGGCCAGCATCTGGCCCGGGCCCAGCGCGCCCTTCTCGACCACCGATGCCTCGTCAATCGGCACCATGCCCGCCTCGGACCCTGCAATCACCAGCCCATCGCCGGTGACGACATAGCGCATCGGGCGCAGGCCGTTGCGGTCCAGGCCCGCGCAGACCCAGCGGCCGTCGGTCATCGCCAGCGCCGCTGGGCCGTCCCAGGGCTCCATCACGGAGTTGCAGTAGGAATACATGTCGCGCCAGGCCTGCGGCAGCTCCACCGCCTGCTTGGACCAGCTTTCCGGCACCAGCATGGTTTTCGCCATCGGCGCCGAACGGCCCGCGCGTACCAGAACCTCAAACACGCCATCCAGCGCGGCAGAGTCGGACGCGCCGCCCGGCACGATCGGCTTGATGTCCTCGGCATAGTCGCCAAAGGTCGAGGAGGCCATGCGGATCTCATGGCTCTTCATCCAGTTCAGGTTGCCCTTCAGCGTGTTGATCTCGCCGTTATGCGCCAGCATCCGGAACGGCTGCGCCAGCCACCACTGCGGGAAAGTGTTGGTGGAATAGCGCTGGTGATAGATCGCGAATGCGCTCTCGAACCGCTCATCCATCAGGTCCGGGTAGAACACCGCCACCTGCTCCGCCAGCATCATGCCCTTGTAGATGATCGAGCGGCAGGACAGCGACGCGATGTAAAGGCCCGAGATGCCAGCCGCTGCCGAGGCCTTCTCGATCCGGCGGCGGATCACGTACAGCTCGCGCTCAAAGGTTTCCTCATCCACACCTTTGGCGTTTGAGATCAGGATCTGCTCAATCTCGGGGCGGGTCGCGTTGGCCTTCTCCCCCAGGCAGGACACATCCACCGGCACGTGGCGCCAGCCATAGATGGAATAGCCCATGCGCAGAACTTCGGTTTCCACGATGGTCCGGCAGCGCTCCTGGGCGCCGAAATCGGTGCGCGGCAGGAACACCTGGCCCACTGCCATCAGCTCATCCTGGCGCGGCTCGTGGCCGGTGCGGCGGATCTGGTCATAGAAGAACGGCACCGGGATCTGCACATGGATACCCGCGCCGTCGCCGGTCATGCCGTCGGCATCCACCGCGCCGCGGTGCCAGATCGCCTTCAGTGCGTCGATGCCGGCCTCAACCACCTTGCGGCTCTTCTTGCCGTCGACCGAGACCACCAGCCCCACACCGCAGGACGAATGCTCTTCTTCCTCGGAATAGAGACCGTTCTCGGCCATCCACTTGCGCTTGGCTTCCTCAGCCTTGACCCATGCGGCATCAAATTTGGTCATGACGTTCTCCGATTAACTGATGGCGCAGCATGCGGCTGCGGCCGGTTGAGTCTGCAGATCCAGGGCGCGTTCGCCCCAGGCGCGGGGCACCGCGCGGATCCGTTGCATAAGGGTTTTCACCCGGTCCTGATCGTCCTGCCAGACGGCGCCGATCACCGGATAGAGGATGCCCGCTTCGCGCAGCGGGTCGATGACATCGTGGCTGTCGCGGTCCGCCAGGTAGTGGTGGATGCCGGGCCCCTGCGGGAAGGCCTGCCAATGCTGCGCGTCCTCAGCGTTATGGCGGCCGTGCAGCAGGGTGCACTGCACCTGCCCGCCCATCGCCTGATCCAGCGCCGGGCGGGTGAAATCCGCGATCCGGCTGCGCGCCTCGATCCAGCGCTGATCAGCTGGGAAAGTCCCGGGGCGCGGGCAGTATTGCGGCGCCAGCGCCAGGGCGCGGCCTGCGCCCAGCTCCGCAGCATAAGACAGCGCCCCGTAACCGCCCATCGACACGCCCACTGTCATCAGGCGGCGCAGGCCGTGCCGCCGCACGTAGCCGGAAACAGCCCGCAGGATCGCTGCCGCAACCCCCTCGCCCTGAAACCAGCCCTGGCGGCGGTCGGTGACAAAGATGCAATGCCGCGCACCGCCGTCCGAGGCACTGGCAGCAAACTCCAGAAGCCCGCGCTTGGCGGCATTGGCGTGATAGCTGGTGAACACAATCATGCCGCCTTCCCCGCGCCCTTCCAGCGCACGGATCTCTACCGCCGCATCCGCGTGGAGGCGGCGGGATCTCAGGCGGAACATCGCCTGGCGGAGGGATTTGCGGATCATCAGCGGCATGGCAGTCACGTCAGCAGAGGGCCGGGCGGGCCTCAGGCCTCTCCATCAGCGGTTTCGGCAAACATGGCACGGCATTCCTCGCCAGTCATCCGCCGGTGGGCGCCGGCAAAGGCATAGCCCGCGGGCTTTTCGTCGATAAAGAATTCCAGCTTCAGCTCGGTGCCGCCTGCGTTCTCGAACAGGCCCGCCGACATCTGCGTCTGGCCGTGCATCCTGCCCGGCGCGGTCATCCGGTACCACAGCACCGATCCGCACTCGCCGCAGAAGGCGCGCTCTGCCCACTGCGAGGACTGGTAGGTCCGCACCGGGCCCAGCGCCGCATAGCCGGTGTCGGCCTGAAAGCTCAGGAACGGGCCGCTGGCCCAGCGTTGGCACATGGCGCAATGGCATGCGGTCACGGAGGCCTGAACCGGCGTCGCGGTGACGCTCACTGCGCCGCACATGCACTGTCCCTGCAATTCGCTCATATCCATTGTCCTTTGCTGGCTGGGTCAGCAAGGCTGACCTTGGCGCTGCTCTGTTGCTGCCCGCCGGTGCACAGGGGGTGCACAGGCGGTGTACGGGGGGTGCCGGGGTTATTCCGCGGCCACCGCGGCCTTGCTGTTCAGCTTTTCGATGATCGCCTCGGCGCAATCGCGGCCGTCCTTGATCGCCCAAACCACCAGCGACGCACCGCGCACGATGTCGCCCACCGCATAGACGCCGTCCAGCTCGGTGGCACCGGTCTGGAACGCGGCCTTGATGGTGCCCCAGCGGGTCACCGGCAGCTCCGGCTGGTCCCACAGGGCCGGCAGTTCTTCCGGCTCAAAGCCCAGCGCCTTGATCACCAGATCGGCTTCCTCGACGTAGTCCGCGCCTTCGATCACTTCCGGCGCCTGGCGGCCCGAAGCATCCGGCTGGCCCAGGCGCATCTTCTGCACCATCACGCCGGCAACCTTGCCGCCGTCGTCGGTGAAACCCTTGGGCGCCGACAGCCATTCAAAGACCACGCCTTCTTCCTCGGCGTTCTGAGTTTCACGCTGCGAGCCCGGCATATTGGCGCGGTCGCGGCGGTAGAGGCATTTGACAGAGGTCGCGCCCTGGCGGATCGAGGTCCGCACGCAGTCCATCGCGGTATCGCCGCCGCCGATCACCACAACCTTTTTGCCTTCTGCGTTCAGGCTGCCGTTGTCGAACTCCTCAACGTTGTCGCCAAAGCTCTTCTTGTTCGATGCACACAGGAAGTCGATTGCCTTGACGATCCCTTCGGAACCGCTGCCCGGCATCGCCAGATCGCGCGATTTATAGACGCCGGTGGCAATGATCACTGCTTCATGCTGGCTGCGGATCTCGTCAAACGAGATGTCCTCGCCCACGTTGCAGTTCAGCTTGAATGTCACGCCGCCGTCGGCCAGCAGCTTGTTACGGCGCTCGACCACGTCCTTTTCCAGTTTGAAGCTGGGGATGCCGTACATCAGCAGGCCGCCGGCGCGGTCATAGCGGTCATAAACGGTGACCTGCACGCCGGCCTTGCGCAGCATGTCCGCCGCCGCCAGGCCGCCGGGGCCCGCGCCGATGATGCCAACGCTCTCGCTCCGCTCGGCCAGCGGCGCTGCGGGCTTGACCCAGCCGTTTTCCCAGGCGGTGTCGGTGATGTATTTCTCAACCGAGCCGATGGTCACGGTGCCGTGGCCCGACTGTTCGATCACGCAGTTGCCTTCGCACAGGCGGTCCTGCGGGCAGATGCGGCCGCAGATCTCCGGGAAGGTGTTGGTGGACTGGCTGACCTCATAGGCCTCTTCCAGACGGCCGGTCGCGGTCAGGCGCAGCCAGTCGGGGATGTTGTTGTGCAGCGGGCAGTGGCTTTGGCAATACGGCACACCGCATTGGCTGCAACGGCTGGCCTGTTCCTCGGCCTTGGCAGCAGCGTACTCCGCGTAAATCTCATTGAAGTCTTCCTTGCGTACACTCGCGTCACGCTTTTGAGGCATGTCGCGTTCGATCTGCACAAATTTCAGCATCGGTTGCTTGGCCACGGGCTGGACTCCATCGTTTGTCTGGCTGCGAGAGCACCGTAAAGGTACTGGAGCGCTTTATGTCAACTTTGCTGACCTATTTTGCCAGCACTTTACTTCTGATACCGTGTTCAACGGAAATGTACAGAAATTTTAGGTCCGCATCGGACCATAATATCCGCTTCCCAATCCGGGGGCAGGATTTATACAGAGTCACGACTGTTTACGGCCCGTTCGCGGCCAGCAAAGGATGATTTCAGGATGCCGCTTTTCCAATTGATCCTGGTTGCGCTGATCCAGGGAATTACCGAATTCCTGCCTATCTCCTCCTCTGGCCACCTGATTCTGCTGCCCGGCCTGACCGGACTGGAAGACCAGGGCCAGGTGATCGACGTCGCCGTGCATGTGGGCACCCTGGCCGCCGTGATGATCTATTTCTGGAGCGACGTGCGCGAGGGTCTCGCGGGCCTGCCCCGCGCGCTCACGGGCCGCACGGACACGCCGGGGTCACGCCTTGCGATGGGGCTGATTATTGCCACCATCCCCACCGTTCTGTCCGGAGCTGTGCTGCATTTCACCGGCCTCAGCGATGCGCTGCGGTCAATGGCGGTGATCGGCTGGACCATGCTCGGCTTCGGGCTCGTGCTGTACTGGGCCGACCAAAGGGGCGCGGAGGTAAAGCAGACCGGCGACTGGGGCCCGCGCGACGCGCTGATCATGGGGCTGTGGCAGATGCTGGCCCTGATCCCCGGCACCTCGCGCTCCGGCATCACCATCACCGGCGCGCGCCATCTGGGCTACACCCGCGAGGACGGCGCCCGCATCGCCATGCTGATGTCGATCCCGACCATCATCGCCTCGGGCGTTCTGCTCGGAACGGAGGTGGCGCTGGAGGCCAACACAGCCCTGATGCGCGACGCAGCGATTGCAGCGGCCCTTGCCCTGCTGTCGGCACTGGCTGCGCTCAGCCTGATGATGCGGCTGCTGCGCTCTGTCAGCTTCACGCCGTATGTGATCTACCGGGTGATCCTGGGGAGCATCCTGCTCGCCATCGCCTACAGCAGCTGAGCCGGAAACGAAAAACGCGGGGAAATCCCCGCGCTTTCAGATCCTTGAACCGTTGGAAAAATCAGGCGCCGTTGCGCAGATTGCGGGCCGAGTTGGTCATCTCATCATACTGGCCGGAAGGGCGGAATTTCCACAAGTAGTCCGGCAATACCGCTTCCAGGCTGACCGGGCTGATACCCAAATCGCTAAATCCCTTGGCGCCCTCGGACACAACGTTGTCCGATTTCAGGCTCCGAAGCTGGTCACGGGTCAGCACCTTGTTTGCGATCAGCTGGAAGCTGGCTGCCTGCAGCATGTCGAAACCGAAGGCCACCAGCCAGGCAGCAAACCGCGGCAGCGACAGGATCAGGCGGCGGCGGTGGATCACCTCCAGCATCTGCTCCATCAACTCGCGGAAACTTTTGACCTCGGGGCCGCCCAGCTCATAGATGCCGCCCTCTGCCTCGCCCGTGGCGCCCAAGACCGCAGCCTTGGCCACATCGTCGACATAGACCGGCTGGAACCGGGTGCTGCCGCTGGCAATCGGCAACACCGGCGACAGGCGGGTCATGCCGGCGAAGCGGTTAAAGAACTCGTCCTCGGCCCCGAAGATCACCGAGGGGCGCAGGATCACCGCACCCGGAAAATGCTGCAGCACTGCCGCTTCGCCCGCAGCCTTGGTGCGGGAATACGCGCTGTCTGCGTCCGCATCGGCGCCGATCGCCGAGATTTGCACCAGGCTGGCAATGCCCTCCTGCGCGGCGATGCGGGCGATGCGCCCCGCGCCTTCGGCGTGAACGGCGCCGAACGTGTTCTTGCCCAGCTCGTTCAGGACGCCCACGCAATTTACCACCGCATCCGCGCCCTGCATCACCGCGGCCACGGACATGTCATCGCGGACATTGCAGAACACCGGCTCCACCTGGCCCGGAACACCGTAGGGTTTCACATGCATGGCTTCATTGGGACGGCGCACCGCGACCCGCACACGCCAGCCTGCCTTGGCCATGCGCCGCGCAATGTAGCGGCCCACGAAACCGGATCCGCCATAGATCGTGACCAGTTTGGACATCTTTTGGCTCCTGAACTTAGCTGCCCCTATGCCTTAGCGCCGCAAGGGGCGTCAAACAAGGCGCAAAACGTGGGATTACGGCCACAATGACGGCTGAAACCGCAAGGGACGTTAACAGCTTCCGGGAAATCAGCCGGTTTGGTTAACCCAGCCTTCAGCCTCCCCCTGTTAAGGCAAATTGATGTACCCGAAACACGCGTTTCGGCGGTTGTTCAGGAGGTCGGTTCCAATGGTCAGCGCACAGGATAAATCCCTGGTCCGCAAAACTTTCGAGAGCGAGCGGATGGATCTCGATGCCTTCGCCACCGCCTTTTACGCCAAGTTCTTTGCCGCCTGCCCCGAAGTCCGCCCCCTGTTTTCCCGCGACATGACCCGGCAGGAGGAAAAGCTGCTGGCCATCCTGACCCATGTGGCCGAGGCGCTGGACGATTCCGCACGGCTGGATGCGATCCTCAGGCAGCAGGGGGAGAAGCACCGCAAACGGGACGTGTCGGATGCGCATTTCAGGGGCTTCATCACTAGTTTCACCGGCGCCCTGTCAGACACGCTTGGCCCGGACTGGAGTGCCGAAGCAGAGCTGGCCTGGACCAGGTTCCTGACATTTGTGGCGGGCAAAATGAATTTTGTAGTGCAGCGCTAAGCAGCTCCAGGCGGCACCCTTGCGCATAGCCGGCCGCCCTTCCCTTTTCCGTTTGACGCCCCTTGCGAACCAGCTTATACGCCGGTTCCACGACACCTGCCCAGGTGGCGGAATTGGTAGACGCGCTAGCTTCAGGTGCTAGTGTCCGTATGGACGTGGAGGTTCGAGTCCTCTCCTGGGCACCATTTCCCCTCATTAGATGCACACGCTGTTGACCGGCACGGCGGCCTTTCCAGCCCCCTAACGCTGCCTGCAACGGTCTTGGGTTGTACCGCAAGACGGGTGGAACGGCAGGGAGGCCCCCGCCGTTCACATTCTTTCACGGTGTATCAGTTCGGCTCTTTCACCGCGTCCTGCTGTTCCGTTTTCACGTCCGCGTCAGAGTCAGGACCGGGTTCCGCGTCCAGGCCGGGTTCCGCAAAGTCTGCTTCTTCCACATCATGCGCTGTGTCAGCCTGCTTGCTGCCCAGCGCACCGGTGATCAGCGGCAGCATGTGGGCCGCTGCGTGGCTGGCAACCTCCGGCGTTTCCGGGCGCTTCCAGGACAGCGTGTCGAAGCTGGTGCAATGCTCGCAAACCGGCTCCCACTCGGCATGGATGTGGTTGCAGTTGGCGCAGACCCACTGCGGCCCGCGCGGAGCCGTCAGCGCCTTGGCCAGCCAGCCCTGCACAACCTTATCATCCGCACCTTCGCCGCGCTCAATCGCCGCCATCAGCGTCAGCGCCCGCGCATCCGGAGCGCGCTCTGTCAGATCACTCAGCCAGCGGCGGGCTTCGGGGAAGTCTTCGGCCACGATGTTCAGCTCTGCCATCACAAGCCGGGTTTCATCATCCTGCGGATTAAGCCGGGCCAGCTGGTCGAAACGCGCAACGCGCTCGGCGGCGCTTTCGTCCGGCTCAACCTCGGCAAAGGCATGCGCCAGATCGGGGTGCGGCTGGCTTTGCCAGGTCTTTTTCAGCAGCCGGACCGCCGGGCGCTTTTTGCCCTTGGCGAGATAGGCGCGGGCCGCCATCGCCGCGGCGGGCACCAGATCGGGTGACAGCCGGTTGGCTTCGATCGCCTGTTCACGCTGCTCGATCGTGGCGTTTTCGTCGATGACTCCCTTGGAGGCGGACAGCGCCAGCACCGCGTCGCGGCGCTTGTAGACATCGCGCGGCAGGGTGCCGGTCTTGAGCTTGGTCGACAATGTCTTGCGGGCGCCGGCCCAATCCTCGGCCTGTGCTTGCAAGCGCAAGAGAGTATCCTGCACCTCTTCATGCTTGGGCCGCAGCGCCAGCGCCTTCTCGGCCAGCTGGCGGGCGGTGTCGGTGTCACCTTGGGACAACTTCTGCTTCATAATCCCGCGCACGCCGACAAAGCGGGTCTGCTGGTTCGACAGCAGCCGTTTATAGGCATCGGCCGCCTTGTGGCTGTCGCCGCTCATTTCTGCAGCCTGCGCCACCAGAAGGTCGGTCAGCTCCGGATTCTGCAGGTATTTCTCCGCCCGCGCCGCCTTGGCCAGGGCCAGCCGCCCCTCGCCCGAGGCCAGCGCCATCAGGCCCTCCGACAGCGCCCGGTAGCCCTTGCGCTCGCGCCCCTTGTCCCAATAGCGCGACAAGGCGGTCTCGTCCCCGTTCAGGAACCGCAGCGTGGCCACCAGCAGCGACAGCAGTTTGAGAAACAACCAGACCGCCACAACAAGCACGCCCAGAGCGATCACCGATTGCAGTGCGCTGAGGGTGTATTCGGTGCCGGCAACGGTAATTTGCACACCGCCGGCGGTTTCCATCAAAAGGCCCGCACCAAATGCCAGGAGCGCGACAATCGCGACAAATACGAGGATTTTCAACAACGACCAGAGCATGGCGGCTTCCTTATTTGGCTTGCAGGCTTTGGGCCAGATCAGCGGCAGCGTTCACCGCTGCCACCCGCGCGTTTGCCGCCGCTTCCCAGCCGGTCAGGGCAGCGCGGGCTGTTTCCGGCAGCGCGGAGAGTTCGGCCAGCGCCTCCTCAATCCGGCCAGCGGCCACGGCGGCCTCAGCCCGGGACAGGATGGCATCCGGATCATCGCCGTCGCGCGGTGCAACTGAGCGGGCGCCAAGGTGGCGGTTCACATAATCCAGCAGGCTGCCGCTGCCCTTTGCCTCTTCGCGGGCTGCGGCCAGCGCCTCGCGGGCAGCCGGGGCAAAACCATCGCGCAGGGCGGTCAGCGTGGCCACACCGGTTTCCGCCGGTCCGGAGAGCGTTTCCGGAACCTCAACGCTCAGGAGTTCAAGCTGCTCCACGTTGGAGGCATAGCTGTTGCCGCTGTCCAGGGCGGACCGCAGCTGCGCCAGCTGGGTCTGGGCGCTGGCGATGCGGGCAGCTTCGGCGCTGGCGGTTTCCATTTCTTCGGCCTCGGCCAGCTTCTGATCAATCTCCGCACGCTGTGCCGCTAGGCTGTCCTGCAGCTTGCCCAGTTCCGCCTCAAACGCAGCAACCGCTTCGGGCGATGCGCCTTCCAGCGGGCGGGTTTCCAAAGCGGACACACGTTCGGCCAAGGCGTCCAGATCCGTGCGCAGCGCCTCATCCGGGGCCTGAACTGTTTGCGCCTGTTTCAGCGCCTCGATATCTGCTGCCAGGGTGTTTGTGCGTTCGGCGAGCGGAGCAAGGTCCGGTGCGCGGTTCTCCTCAACCTGCTGCTTCAGCGCGGCAAGCGCCGCTTGCATCTCCGATTGGCTGGTTTCCAGCGCCGTCAGATCCGCGCTGCTTCTCTGCAGCGACGGCGGCAGGACAGAGTCGAGCCAGCCAGCCTGTCCGGCCACAAAGCCAATCCCCGCCGCCACCACGCCACCCAGGAGGGCTGCGCCAAAGCCGCCGCGCTTTTCGACCACCCGCTCGATTTCACGGGGTTGTGCCGCCGCGGTGGCAGGTTCCGCGGTCTCAGCCGGCGTGCCGTCCTGCGTTGTTTCCCTGTCAAAGGGAGACACAAACTCGGTCTCGGTCTCGGTCTCGGTCTCGGTCTCGGTCTCGGTCTCGGTCTCGGTCTCGGTCTCGGTCTCGGTCTCGGTCTCGGTCTCGGTCTCGGTCTCGGTCTCGGTCTCGGTCTCGGTCTCGGAAAGCGGGGAGTCTGTATCCTCAGGCGTGTCAACCGCCTCTTCCGCCTGATCCCCGGTCACATCCTGTTCGGGCGCTTCCGTGGTCTCGTCAACCGGCTTGATTTCACCGGGGCCAGGCTCAGTCACGTCTTCCGGAGTTTTCTTATCAGCCACGCCGGCCTCCCCCTCGATTCCTAAAATACATTCTTGCGAACACGCTGGACACTACTCCGCACGCCTGTTCCCCTCAAGCTGCGACAGCTGCGCTGCGGCATCAAGGACAGCAGTTGCCAATGCCGCAGCGTCCAGAGTCTTACTGACCCGCAACGTCTTGCAATTCAAGCCTTTCAGCGGCTCCGCCACCGCTGGACTGAGGGCAATCAGATGCAAATGCGCGGCATCCCCGCACAGATTGGCAAAATGACGCGCAGTTCTGGGAGAGAAAAGCGGCACAATCACATCAGTTTGCGCAGCAAGCAACGACTTGGCCTCTTGGGTCAGCGGCAGAAGCACCTGATCATACAGGGTTTGCTCCTGGCAGGGGATGCCCTCGCTGGTAAGCCGCCCGGAAATGTCGCCCCGTGCATGGGCGCCGCGCAGATGCAGCAGCGGCACCTCGGGGCGCTGGCTGAGCAACGCCTGAACCAGTTCCTCAGCGCAACGGCCCAGGCAGGACGCCTGCCAGCCGGCCTCAGCCGCGGCTTGGGCCGTGCGCTCCCCCACACAATAGGCGGTCAGGCGCGCGGCGGTTTCACGTGAAGCGGCCTCGACCCCGTTGGCAGAGGTGAAGATCACCCCTTTCACACCGTCCAGACTGACCGGTGCCTGCGCCGGCCGGATCTCCATCAGCGGCGCATAGATCACCTGCAGCCCGGCGCGCGCCGCTTCGGGCAGACCGGCCACAAACCGCTCTGCCGCTGCCAGCGGGCGTGTCATCAGCAAAGGCACCATCGCGGGGCTCCCGGGATTGTTTGCAAGCCTCATAGGTGGTAGCCCCGGCGGCAATTCGATGCAACGGTAAGGCAATGACAGAGACCCTGACAATTCTGGGGCTGGAAAGCAGCTGCGACGACACTGCTGCCGCGGTGGTGCGGCAGGCAGAGGGCGCACAGCCCGAGGTTCTGTCGTCGGTCGTCTTCGGCCAGACTGAGCTGCACAGCGCCTTTGGCGGCGTGGTGCCGGAGATCGCGGCGCGCGCCCACGCCGAGAAATTGGACATCTGCGTGCGCGATGCGCTGGCAGAGGCCGGACTGACCCTGAAGGATATGGATGCCGTTGCCGTGACCGCCGGCCCGGGGCTGATCGGCGGGGTGATGTCGGGCGTGATGTGTGCCAAGGGGATTGCCGCTGCGACGGGCCTGCCGCTGATTGGTGTCAACCATTTGGCGGGTCATGCGCTGACCCCGCGGCTGACCGACGGAATTGCCTATCCCTACCTGATGCTGCTGGTCTCCGGCGGGCATTGCCAGTACCTGCTGGTGCGCGGGACGGAGGATTTCACCCGTCTGGGCGGCACCATCGACGACGCCCCCGGCGAGGCCTTTGACAAGACCGCCCGCCTGCTGGGCCTGCCGCAGCCCGGCGGCCCGTCTGTGCAGGCCGAAGCCGCAACCGGTGATCCCAAGCGGTTCCGCTTCCCGCGTCCCTTGCTGGACCGGCCGGATTGCAACTTGTCGTTTTCCGGTCTGAAGACCGCACTGATGCGGATGCGCGATCAAATCGCGGCAGAGAAGGGCGGCCTGACCCGCCAGGACCGGGCCGACCTGTGTGCCGGGTTTCAGGCCGCCGTTGTGGACACCCTAGCGGAGAAGACCCGCCGTGCCATCCGTCTGTATCTGGAAGAACAGCCCGCGGCGCCAACCGTCGCCGTCGCCGGCGGTGTCGCGGCGAATACCGCCATTCGTGCCGCGTTAGAGACTGTTTGCACGGAGTCCGGTGCTGCCTTTACCGCGCCGCCGCTGCGCCTGTGCACCGACAATGCCGCGATGATTGCCTATGCCGGGCTGGAACGGTTCAAAACCGGTGCCCGCGATAGTCTGGACCTCACCGCCCGCCCCCGCTGGCCCCTGGACCAAAGCAGCCCGGCACTGATCGGATCGGGCCGCAAGGGAGCCAAGGCATGAGCGTTTCGGTTCTGGGTTCCGGCGCCTTTGGCACTGCGCTGGCGATCTCGCTGGCCGGCAACGGGCCGGTGACACTGTGGGCGCGCAGTGCGGACCACGCCAAGGCAATGCAGGACAGCCGCCGGAATGAGGCCCGCCTGCCCGGTGTTGATCTGCCCGAAACCCTCACAGCCACTGCGGATGCGGCGCAGGCCTGCACCTCTGAGGCTCTGCTGCTGGCTGTACCCATGCAAAAGCTGCGCAGTGTCTTGGAAGAGCACAAGGCACATCTGACAGGAAAGACCCTGGTCGCCTGCTGCAAGGGCATTGAGCTGCATTCCGGACTGGGTCCGGTGGCGGTGATGCAGGAGGTCCTGCCAGAGTCTAATGCTGCGCTGCTGACTGGGCCGAGTTTTGCCGCGGATATCGCCTGCGGCTTGCCAACTGCGCTGACGCTGGCCTGCGGCGACGCGGACTTGGGCAAAGCGCTGCAGGAGCAGCTGACCACCGCCAACCTGCGTCTCTACCGTACCACCGACACAATCGGCGCCGAGCTGGGCGGGGCGCTGAAGAACGTGATGGCGATTGCCTGCGGTGCGGTGATCGGCGCGGGGCTGGGCGACAGCGCCCGCGCCGCGCTGATGACCCGCGGGTATGCCGAGATGCAGCGCATGGCGCTGGCCTGCGGCGCCAAGGCCGAAACGATGGCCGGGCTGTCAGGATTTGGCGATCTGGCGCTGACCTGCACATCCGACCTGTCACGCAACTACCGGCTGGGCCTGTCGATCGGGCGCGGCGAAACCTTTGATTCCAGCATCACGGTCGAAGGCGCCGCAACGGCGCATGCGGTGGCAGAACAAGCCCAAAAGATGCAGCTGGATATGCCGATCACGCAGACGGTAACCAATTTGCTCGATCAGCGCTTGACCATTTCCGAGGCGGCGGCTCAATTACTTAAAAGACCGTTAAAAGAGGAATAAAATGCTCATCGCATTGATCGCCCGCGACAAACCCGGCCATTTGCAGACCCGTCTGGACAACCGCGACGCCCATCTGGCCTATATCAACGACACCGGCGCCGTGGCGCAGGCGGGCCCGCTGCTGGATCAGGATGGCAATATGGCCGGCTCTCTGGTTATTCTGGACGTCGAAGACATGGCAGCAGGCGAGGCCTGGGCGGCCAACGACCCGTATAACAAGGCCGGCCTCTTTGAAGCTGTCGAACTGATCACCTGGAAGAAAGTTATCGGCTGATGCGCTACTGGCTGTTCAAATCCGAACCCTCCACCTGGAGCTGGGACGACCAGGTCTCCAAAGGCGAAACGGGTGAGGAATGGGACGGCGTGCGCAACTACCAGGCGCGCAACTTCATGCGCGAAATGAACATTGGCGACCGCGGGTTTTTCTATCACTCGCAGAAAGAGAAATCCGTGGTTGGAATCGTCGAGGTCTGCGCAGAGGCGCATCCGGACAGCACTACCGAGGACGATCGGTGGGAATGCGTCGACATCAAAGCGGTGCGCCCCTTTGCCAAACCGGTGAGCCTGGACCAGATCAAAGCCGACCCGCGCCTGGAAGAGATGGTGCTGGTGAAAAACTCCCGCCTTTCGGTGCAGCCGGTGAGCGAAGCGGAATGGGCCGCCGTCTGCGCGCTGGGGGAGACAGATCCAGGCTGATCTGCCACTCTGCTCTCAAGCGGCTGAAACCATTGAGGGAAGCATTATGGAATTTCTGAGTGTGATTGCGGCAGCAGCGGCAGCGTTTGTGCTGGGAGCGGCCTATTACGGTGCCCTGGCCCAGCCTTGGGTCGAAGCCTCTGGCGTGGAATGCGACGAGACTGGCAAGCCGAAAGGCGGTCAAAGCCCGATGATCTTTGCCATGGCGATTGTCCTGCAGCTGATTGTTGCGGGCATGATGCGGCATGTATTCAGCCTGTCCGGGATCGAATCCCTGGGCGCCGGGCTGATTGGCGGCGCAGGCATCGGCCTGTTTTTCATCAGCCCCTGGATTGCCCTGAACAACATGTACGGGATGCGGCCGGTGAAGCTGACGCTGATTGACGGCGGTTACGCCACGCTGGCCTGCGCGGCGGCCGGTCTGGTTCTGACCATGTTCTGAAACAAAAAAGGGAAGGACCCGCGGACAAGCAGGACCTTCCCTTCCACCCCGCGTGCTCCAATCCACCACACGCGTATGAAAATCTGGTTCCTGGCCATCCTAGCCGGTGACTCCTGTATAGCGGCCGGTGGTGCGATTCCGCAAAGCAATAACCCGGACAATGTGAGCTAAATGAAATGCTCCAGCGAACGGAGGTTTTCAGTTTCAACCTAAAGTGTGATGTCAGCAAAATGAGGCTCCATAGCAACTGCCCCTCGCTGCGCGAAGGGGCGCCTCTGAATGAGACGCCCCTTTAAAGAGACTTACATGTAGTCGCTGATAAGGAGACTTACATGTAGTCGCCGAGGATGACTTCGCTCTTTACCGGCTCAATTGCGTTCTCGTCAATTTCCGGCATCGCCTTCAGCTGTGCTTCGGACTGAGCGGTCAGCCGCAGCTGGCCGTTTTTTGTAACCTCGAAGTCTGTCAGCGGGATCGCAACCGAGTGTTCGCCCATACCCAGGAAGCCGCCGACACCGACAACGCCGGACAACTTGTTGTCGTGAACGATCACATAGTCGATTTCGCCAACGTCAGCATTGGAGGCGCTCAGAACGTTTTTCCCGACCAGATCGCCAACGGTCATGGCACGGATGTCCATCGCGCCCTCAGTATTAGGAAGCGAGGGAGAATTGGTCGTTTCTGCGGTCTCGCTGATGTTTGTGCCCGCAACTGGCTCAGTGCCTTCTTCGCCGTCACGCGTCCGCGACCGGTCCACGCCCGCGGAAGCGCCGGCAGGATCACTGTCATTTGTTTCGGTGACGGTTTCCGCATCGCCGACTTCTTCCAGAACGGTGCCTTCGCCCTCGTTACCAAAAGTGCGCGAACGGTCCGCGCCGGCAGATGCTCCAGCAGATTCGTCTTCGTTGGCGGCAAGGATGATCTGCGCTTCCGCACCTGCGGAAGCATCGCTGCTTGCCGCGTACCCGGTGCCAGCCATCAGCGCGGCGGCAGCAGCGGTTACCAGCATACGGACGTTCGATTTCATTTCGATCTTCATAACAATAAATCCTCAGCCTTAAGTTGTTGATGCTGGGTCAACGCGGCATCCTCCTAAACCGTTCCATCACGAAAATGGGAACAGAATTATTTAGACTACATGCATTTGTTCTATCTGCCCTTTTCAGTTCTTCTCCTGGAGGCTGAACCGCCCCACCGGCAGCGCGGCAATAAAAAAGCCCCGCCAAATGGCGGGGCCTGTCAGTGCGTTGCGATCAGCACAATTAGTAGCGGTAGTGCTCCGGCTTGAACGGGCCTTCCGGCTTGACGCCGATATAGGCGGCCTGCTCGGCGCTCAGCTGGGTCAGCTTGACGCCGATGCGGCCCAGGTGCAGGCGGGCGACCTTCTCGTCCAGGTGCTTGGGCAGGATATAGACCTGGTTTTCGTAGTTGTCGCCACGTGTCCACAGCTCAATCTGAGCCAGCACTTGGTTGGTGAAGGAGGCCGACATCACAAAGGACGGGTGGCCGGTGGCGTTGCCAAGGTTCAACAGGCGGCCTTCGGACAACAGGATAATCCGGTTGCCGGAGGGCATCTCGATCATGTCCACCTGGTCCTTGATGTTGGTCCATTTGTGGTTCTTCAGGCTGGCGACCTGGATCTCATTGTCGAAATGGCCAATGTTGCCGACGATTGCCATGTCCTTCATCTCGCGCATGTGCTCGATGCGGATCACGTCCTTGTTGCCGGTGGTGGTGATGAAGATATCGGCGGAGGACACGACATCCTCCAGCAGCACCACCTCAAAACCGTCCATTGCAGCCTGCAGGGCGCAGATCGGGTCGGCTTCGGTGACTTTCACACGGGCGCCGGCGCCGCGCAGGGATGCGGCGGAGCCTTTGCCAACGTCGCCATAGCCGCAGACCACGGCGACCTTGCCGGCCATCATGGTGTCGGTGGCGCGGCGGATGCCGTCTACCAGCGATTCCTTGCAGCCGTATTTGTTGTCGAACTTCGACTTGGTGACCGAGTCGTTGACGTTGATAGCCGGGAACGGCAGCTGGCCGTTCTTCTGCAGATCATACAGGCGATGGACGCCAGTGGTGGTTTCCTCGGACACGCCCAGGATCGCGTCGCGGGTCTTGGTGAACCAGCCCGGGGAGGCTTCCATGCGTTTTTTGATCTGAGCCTTGATGACCGCTTCCTCTTCGGACTGCGGCACCGGCATGATGCCCTCGCCTGCTTCGGCACGTGCGCCCAGCAGCACATAGAGGGTGGCATCGCCGCCGTCGTCGAGGATCAGGTTGGCGCCCTCAGGGAACATAAAGGATTTATCCAAGTAATCCCAATGCTCTTCCAGCGTCTGGCCTTTGATCGCAAAAACCGGGATGCCGGCTTCTGCAATTGCCGCGGCGGCGTGATCCTGGGTCGAGAAGATGTTGCACGACGCCCAGCGCACGTCCGCGCCCAGCGCCACCAGGGTTTCGATCAGAACCGCAGTTTGAATGGTCATGTGCAGCGAGCCGACGATGCGCGCGCCTTTCAGCGGCTGGCTTTCGCCGTACTCCTCGCGCAGGGCCATCAGGCCCGGCATTTCTGTTTCGGCGATATCCAGCTCTTTGCGGCCAAAGCCGGCCAGCGCGATGTCTTTGACGATATAATCCCCGGCCATAGTCTGCTCCATTCCGGTTACGTGTACACTTGCTGCAGGGCCTAACACTGCATGTGTTGATATTCAACGAAGATACCCGCAACCGGAGCCGAAGGCTCTGGCTTTTTGTGGTCGGTCAGGCTGTAGGGGGGATAGCCTGTCACGCTGGCTGTATCAGCTTGGCGTGCCCGGGTCCGGCGCTTTTTCCGCAATGTGGAAGAACGAGGATCCGGTTGCGACAACGCAGCTGATCCCGTTTGCATGTGTCACCAGAACGGTGAAAGTCCCGGTTTCATCCGACGCCCAGACCTCGATCACAGTGGCCTCGGTCCGGCCTTTCTGCAAACCGCCGGCGGTCAGCCGTTCGGAATAACCGCTTGCCAGCTTCTCGGTCATCACCTCGCGGTCGCCGCAGCTGGCGGCCAGCGCAGGCGGCGCGGTCGCGGCCATGCCGAAAAGCAAAGAAACACCAAGCAGACGTTTGAACATGACAAACTCCTTTCCGTTATGTGAGTCACGTCACAAAAAGGGGTTTGCCGCGCAGAGGGGGCGGAGCCCCTTATACCTATATAATATTGGGTCTTAACGCGGCAGTTTCAAATTCACAGCTTATAAACAGTCGGTTTTCACCCGTGTCCGGACCGTGAACACGAGACATCCCACAGCATTGCCCGCACCCTGTTCAGGCGGTAATCAATGGGGGATCGCAGCGACAGGACACACCCCATGCCCGCTAAAACCGTCCGCGCCTGGCAGCGCATGCTCTCCGGCCGCCGGCTGGATCTGCTGGACCCGACCCCGGTGGACATAGAGATCGAGGATATCGCTCACGGGCTGGCCTTTGTGGCGCGCTGGAACGGTCAGACGCGCGGGGATTTTGCCTATTCGGTGGCGGAACATTCGCTGCTGGTCGAGGACATCTTTGCCCGGATGCACCCCAAGGCTCCGGTCAAATGGCGGCTGGCGGCGCTGCTGCACGATGCGCCGGAATATGTGATTGGAGACATGATTTCCCCGGTCAAAGCCGCGGTGGGTCCGGGGTATGGCGATTTGGACCAGCGGCTGACGGCCGCCATTCATCTGCGGTTCGGTCTGCCCGCAGCCCTTCCAAAGACGGTGAAGGCGCAGATCAAGCGCGCCGACAGGGTCAGCGCTTGGATGGAGGCGGTGCAGATCGCAGGGTTTTCGGAGCAGGAGGCCAGCCGCTTTTTCGGACGCCCTAAATCGGAAACCGTGGACGGCCTGCATATCGTGCTGCGGCCGCCGGTGGAAACCCGCATGGCGTTTCTGCACCGCCATGCGGAATTGATGGAGCAGCTGTAAGGCTCAGCGCGGGCTGCGCTTGGCCAGGATCCGCTGCAGCGTGCGGCGGTGCATGTTCAGGCGCCGGGCGGTCTCTGAGACATTGCGGTCGCACAGCTCATAGATCCGCTGGATGTGCTCCCAGCGCACGCGGTCCGCGCTCATAGGATTATCCGGCGGCGGCGGCAGCTCATCCTCGGTGGCCAACAGCGCATTCATGATGTCGGTGGCATCAGCCGGCTTGGACAGATAGTCCGTCGCGCCGATCTTGACCGCGGCCACCGCCGTGGCGATGGCGCCATAGCCGGTCAGCACCACCACACGGCTGTCCGGGCGTTTTTCGCGCAGCACCTCGACAACATCCAAGCCATTGCCGTCTTCCAGCCGCAGATCCACCACGGCATAGGCCGGCGGGCGGGCGGTGGCGATGGCGCTGCCAGCAGCGACAGAGCCCGCGGTTTCCACCTCGAAGCCGCGTTTCTCCATTGCCTTGGCCAGACGCCGCAGGAACGGCTCGTCATCATCGACCAGCAGCAGCGATTTGTCGGGTCCAATGTCCTGCAGAGCAGTTTCGGCCATGCCCGGTCCTCCGCGAAGTATTTCAGTTCACGCAAGAATATGTCCGGGCAAGGGGAAAGGTCAAACAGCTATCCTGCTTCAGATTTTTTCAATGAAACAGGCGGCCTTGTCGGCCATCTGCTCTGCGGTTTCGTCGCGGCGGAAGAATTCCACGAAACCCTCTTCTGGCAGCACCAGATAAGAGAAGGTGGAATGGTCGACCAGGTAGTAGTCCTCATCGCCGTCGTTCTTCTTGAAATAGGTCTTGTAGGCTTTGCTGGCGGCCTTGACCTGCTCCAGCGAGCCGGTCAGCCCGATCATCTTCTCATGCAGGTTCGCGGCAAAATCGCCAACCGCTTCAGGGGTATCGCGGTCCGGGTCGATGGAAATGAACACAGGGGTCACGCTGATGCCGCGCTCGGCCAGCACGTCCACGGCATCGGCGTTGCGGGCTGAGTCCATCGGGCAGACGTCGGGACAGAAGGTGTAGCCGAAATAAACGATCGACGGCTCGGTGATCACGTCCTTGTCGGTGACTGTCTCGCCCTTGGCGTTGACCAATTCAAACGCCCCGCCAATGGTATCGGTGCCGCCGGCGATCTGGCTACTGCGGCACTGTGCGAATTTGTCACCCCCGCTGCCTCCGCGCGTCAGGAACCAGGCGCCGCCCACCAGGGCAGCAACAAAAGCGGCAGCAAGCAGAGCATAAACGCGGGTCATGAGATCACACTTTTCGTCAGGGAAGGGTTGTTGATCGTTTGCGGCGCCAGACCTATCAAGAAATACAGCCGATGCAACTGGCGCACGGCGTCACATCTGCGGGAGCAGCAGACCATATGAGCGATCGCATCTTCAGGCTGGCGAGCAGCCATGAACACAGCCACTGGATCCGGCTGCGGACCTTGATTCTGCTGCGCTGGGTGGCAATAGCCGGGCAGATCACCGCCATTGCGGTGGCACAGCACCGCTTCAACCTGCAGCTGGAGCTGGGCCTGTGCTACCTCGCCATCGGTATCTCGGCGGCGGGCAACCTGATCGCCATCTTTGCCTTCCCCGAGAACAAGCGCCTGACAGAATTCGAGAATTTCCTGATGGTGCTGTTCGACCTGCTGCAGCTGGCGTTCCTATTGTATCTGACTGGCGGGCTGAACAACCCCTTTGCGCTGCTGGTGCTGGGGCCGGTGACCATCTCTGCTGCGGTGATGGGGCTGCGCTCCACCCTGATTATCGGTGCCACGGCGATCATTCTGGTCACTCTGATGGCGGAATTCCACCTGCCGCTGCGCACTGAGCAAGGCTTCATCCTTCGCATCCCGGATGTTTTCATCTTCGGCAACTGGATCGCCATCGTCATCGCCATCCTGTTCATCGGCGCCTATTCTTTTCGCGTCAGCAACGAGATGCGCTCGATGTCGGACGCGCTGAGCGCCACCCAGCTGGCCCTGTCGCGCGAGCAGAAGCTGACTGACCTGGGCGGCGTGGTCGCTGCCGCCGCGCATGAGCTGGGCACGCCCCTGGCCACCATCAAGCTTGCCAGCGCCGAGCTGATCGAGGAGCTGGACGACCGCCCCGACCTGCGCGAGGATGCTGCGCTGATCCGCGAGCAGGCCGACCGCTGCCGCGACATCCTGCGCAGCATGGGACGGGCCGGCAAAGACGATCTGCATTTGCGCCAAGCGCCGTTCTCGACCCTGGTGACCGAAGCCGCGGAGCCGCATATGAACCGGGGCAAGACCGTCATCTATCATGAGGAACCGCTGGAAGGCGGCGATTTCCAGCAGCCAACTGTGCTGCGCAAGCCCGAGATCATCCACGGGCTGCGCAATCTGGTCCAGAACGCCGTCGATTTTGCCCAATCCACAGTCTGGATTGATGCCGCCTGGAACGGCGACCGGATCATCCTGCGGATCTGTGACGACGGCCAGGGCTTCCCGCCGCATTTGCTGGGACGTATCGGCGATCCCTTCGTGCGCCGCCGCCGCGGTGAGAGCGAATTGAAGCAAAGACCGGAATACGAAGGCATGGGGCTGGGCCTCTTCATTGCCAAAACGCTGCTGCAGCGCACCGGCGCCCAGCTGAGATTCGCCAACGGCTCAGACCCGTTCCAGACCCTCAGCCCCTACCGCGACCGGCGCGGCGCCATTGTCGAGGTCGCCTGGCCGCGTGAAAAAATCGACGCCATGGAGGACGGCGGCCCTGTTATCGGGAAAAATATCCCTTTAGAAATTTAACTATTCACTTTTGGGCAACCAATTAAACTTCATTTAACCATTATTGGGGAACCATGCGGGTAAACGAGAGCTGAACGGGCAGGACGAGATGCAGGACTTCGCTTCGATCGAATGGTTTGTACTGGCGGCGCTGTGCGCTGCAACGGCTGCCGCAGCGGTCTGGTGGCTGTCGCCCACACCCCGCCGCCGCGGCATGGGGCACGACCTGCTGGCCGCCGATGGCCGCACCGATGCTGTGTTCCTGTTTGACGACAACAGCCTGATCGGCTGGTCTTCGGGCGCGCGGAAATTCATTGGCGACCAGGCAGAGAACTTCGACTGGAGCATGCTGCGCGACCAGCTTGCCCGCAGCTACCCGGGCCTGCCGCAATCGCCGGGTTTCCTCAAAGACGTCGGCCCGCTGGTTCTGTCCGGCACTGCCGCCGCCGAAAGCCGCGAAGCGCATTGCGAATGGATTGACGGGGTGACCCGGGTGCAGCTGCGCCGCAGCACCCTGGAAGAGCAGAACAAATCCCTGGATCAGGAGCTGACCACCCTGCGCGCCGCGGTCCACCAGGCGCCCTACCCGGTCTGGCTGCAATCGGAAGAGGGCAATGTCACTTGGTCCAACCTCGCCTACGACAACCTGAGCCAGAAGATCCGCGGCCGGAATGCGGATTTTTCCGATCCCCTGTTTACCGACCTGCATGATCCAATGACCAGCGGCAAGCCGGAGCGGATCTCCATCCCGCTGCCGGAAAGCAAGAAAAAGCTGTGGTATAACGTCTCGACCACCGAGACCGAGGCCGGCTGGCTGTGCCATGCGGTCGACGTGAACGCTGTGGTCGATGCCGAAGTGGCCCAGCGCAATTTTGTGCAGACACTGGCCAAGACCTTTGCCCAGCTGTCGATCGGCCTGGCGATTTTCGACCGCAACCGCCAGCTGGTGCTGTTCAACCCGGTGCTGATCGACCTCACCGCCCTGCCCGCGAACTTCCTCAGCTCGCGGCCCAACCTGCTCACCTTCTTCGACCGGCTGCGCGATCAGCGGATGATGCCGGAGCCCAAGAGCTATTCCAGCTGGCGCCACCAGATGGCAGACCTGCTGGAAGCTGCCGCTGAAGGCCGGTACCAGGAAACCTGGTCGCTGCCGTCGGGCTCAGTCTACAAGGTATCCGGCCGCCCGCACCCGGATGGTGCTATCGCCTTTCTGTTCGAGGATATCACCGCCGAAGTGACTCTCACCCGCCAGTTCCGCTCAGAGCTGGAAATGGGGCAGTCGATCCTGGACCAGATGGACGAGGCCATCGCGGTCTTTGCCAGCGACGGCACAATGACTTTCTCCAACACCGCCTATGGCAGCCTGTGGCAGATGGACCCGGAGGCGAGCTTTGCCAAAGTGTCGATCATGGATGCCAGCCGGGTATGGCAGAACACCAGCGCCCCGACCCCCGTCTGGGGAGAGATCCGCGACTTTGTCGCCGGCTGCGACGGACGTGAGGCCTGGTGGTCGCGCGTCCAGCTGCGCGATGGCACCCCGCTGATCTGCAAGGTCTCCGCAATCCAGAATGGCGCCACTATGGTCAGCTTCCGCACGCCGGAAACCGCTGCCCTGCCGGCATGCCAGGAACGCTTCCCCGCGATCACCCAGGGCTGAGCAGGGAAACCGGCTTGCAGCAGTCCGGCTGCGGCGGCATTGTACCGCCATGACCACCCATACTGCGGCCTGCACGCTGAACTCACCGGATGACACGGCCCGCTTGGCCGCTCAAATCGCCGGGGCCCTGCGCCCCGGCGATTGTCTGCTGCTGGAGGGTGTGATCGGCGCCGGCAAGACCCATTTCGCCCGCCACCTGATCCAATCGCTGATGGAAGTGCCCGAGGACGTGCCCTCCCCCACTTTCACATTGGTACAGACCTATGACGTGCCCGCCGGCGAGCTGTGGCACACTGACCTCTACCGGTTGTCCTCGCTGGACGAACTGGAGGAGCTGGGCCTGACCGAAGCGTTCGACTCCGCGATCTGCCTGGTAGAATGGCCGGACCGGCTGGCCGAACTGACGCCTGCTCATGCCCTGCATCTGACGCTGGTGCTGGACCCCGAACACGAAGACCGCCGCCATCTGACGCTCCGCTGGAGCGATCCGAAATGGCAGCCCCTGATGGAGCGCATCTGCGCATGACTGACCGCAAAACCCTTTGCGAAACTTTCCTGTCCGCAACGCCGTATGCCGCCTGGCAGCGCGGCCCGCTGGCCGACGACGCCTCCAACCGCCGTTATGAGCGGCTGACAGGTGCCGATGGCAAGACAGTGGTGCTGATGGACGCACCGCCGGAAAAGGGCGAGGACGTCCGCCCGTTCATCCACGTTGCCGGGTATCTGCGGGACCAGGGCCTTAGCGCTCCGGAGATCCTGGCTCAGGATATTGAACACGGCTTTCTGCTACTGGAGGATCTGGGCGACGATCTCTATGCCCGGGTCATCCTGCGGGAACCAGCGCTGGAAATGGAGCTGTACGAAGCGGCAACCGATGCGCTGGCGGCGCTGCACCAGGCGCCGATGCCGGATCTGGAGCCGTACGGCCCGCGGATCATGGCGGAGATGTCCGGGCTGGCGCTGTCGAAATACCGTGCCGGTATCCTCGGCAGCCAGGATCCGGATCTGCAGGCCCGGTTCGAGGATCTGTTCGAAGACATCCTGCGCGGGACCGTCAAGGGCGACCCGGTGCTGGTGCAGCGCGATTATCACGCCGAAAACCTTCTTTGGCTGCCAGACCGCGAGGGCGTTGCCCGCGTCGGCCTCTTGGATTTCCAGGACGCCCGCGCAGGCCATCCAGCCTATGATCTGGTGTCGCTGCTGCAGGATGCCCGCCGCGACGTGCCCGCCGGCATCGAAATGCAGATGATCGACCGCTATATCGCAGCCTCTGGCGCAGATGAAACCGGCTTCCGCACCGCCTATACTGTGCTCGGCGTGCAGCGGAATATGCGTATTCTCGGCGTCTTCGCCCGGCTCAGCATGGATTACGGAAAACCCCATTACGTGGACCTGATCCCGCGGGTTTGGGACCATTTCATGCACGGGCTGGAACACCCTGCGCTGGCCCCGATCGGAGACCTGCTGCGCGAGAACCTGCCGGCCCCGACCCCGGAAAACCTGGATAAGCTGAGGCCCTGATGCAGCGCTCCCCCGATGCCGTCATGCTGTTTGCCGCAGGTTTTGGCACCCGCATGCGGGAGCTGACGCGCGACAAGCCAAAACCAATGATCGAGGTGGCGGGCCGGCCGCTGATCGCCCATGCGCTGGAGCTTGTGCGCGAAGCAGGCCCAGCACGCATAGCGGCTAACCTGCACTACAAGCCAGAGCCTTTGAAGGCCTTGTTAGAGCCTGAAAAGGTGCTTCTTAGCCATGAGACACCAGACATTCTCGACACCGGCGGCGGGCTGCGAAAAGCCTTGCCGCTTCTTGGGGACAGCCCGGTCTTCACCATGAACACCGACGCCATCTGGAAGGGCCCGAACCCGCTGCAGATGGCGCAGGATGCCTGGGATCCAAAGCGCATGGATGCGCTGCTGGTCTGCGTGCCGCTGAACCGTGCCGTTGGCCGCACCGGCGGCGGTGATTTCTCGGCAGATGCCGAGGGGCGCATACGCCGCGGCGGCGATCTGGTCTATGGCGGGGTTCAGATCCTGAAAACGGAGGGTCTGCATCAGGTTGAAGACAGGGTTTTCTCCCTGAACGTTCTCTGGAACCAGATGGCGGCAGACGGCCGGCTGTTTGCGCTGGAATATCCCGGCCGCTGGTGCGATGTGGGCCACCCCGAAGGGATCACACTGGCCGAGGATCTGATAGCCGCAGATGATGTTTGAACCATCCACCAAACCGCGCCTGTTTGCCGTGCCCTGCGGCGCCGATTTCCCGCGAGCGCTGGTCGAGGGCTTGCGCAGCCGCAGCCAGGACCTGCCGCCGGAGGCACTGGCGCGGGCCGAACTGATCGTCAACACCTCCCGCATGGCGCGCCGGGTGCGCAGCCTGTTTGACGCAGGCCCAGCCATGCTGCTGCCGCGGATGCTGCTGCTGACCGATCTGGCCCAGCGCGCCACGCTGGACGGCCTGCCGCCGGCCCTGCCCCCTTTGCGGCGCCGGCTGGAACTGTCGCAGCTGATTGCGAAACTGCTGGACGCCCAGCCCGACCTCGCCTCCCGCGCCTCGCTCTATGATCTGTCCGACAGCCTGGCTGCGCTGATTGACGAGATGCAGGGCGAAGGCGTCAGCACCGATACGATCCGCACGCTGGATGTGTCTGACATGTCGGGCCATTGGGCCCGCGCGCAGGCCTTTATCGGAATCGCGGATGAATTCACCGGCCTGCATGAGGGCGCGATGGATGCTCAGGCCCGGCAGCGCCAGGTGGTGCTGAACTTGATCGAACAATGGCAAGACAGCCCGCCGCAGCATCCGGTGATCCTGGCCGGCTCCACCGGCTCGCGCGGCACGACGCTGATGCTGATGCAGGCCATCGCGCGGCTGCCGCAAGGGGCTGTGGTGCTGCCCGGCTTCGACTTTGATCAGCCGGAGCATGTCTGGAGCGGGCTGGATGATCCGCTGATCTCGGAGGATCACCCGCAGTACCGGTTCCACAAGCTGATGAAGGATCTGGAGCTGTCACCGGGCGACGTGCAGCCCTGGACAGACACCCCGCCGGTCTCGCCCGAGCGCAACCGGCTGGTCTCGCTGGCGTTGCGCCCTGCCCCGGTCACCGATGCCTGGATGAACGAAGGCCCGCTGCTGACCGGTTTGGACAGGGCCACCGAAAACCTCACCCTTGTCGAGGCCCCCAGCCCCCGCGCCGAGGCGCTGGCCATCGCGCTGCGGCTACGGCAGGCGGCAGAGGACGGGCAGACCGCGGCGCTGATCACCCCGGACCGGATGCTGACCCGCCAGGTTTCTGCCGCGCTCGACCGCTGGGACATCCTGCCCGATGACTCGGCCGGCCAGCCCTTGCAGCTGTCGCCGCCGGGCCGGTTCCTGCGCCATGTGGCGGGGCTGTTCTGCAAACCGCTGGCCTGCGACAGCCTGCTGACCTTGCTGAAACACCCGCTTACCCATGACGGCGCGGATCGCGGCGACCATCTGCGCCAGACGCGCGAGCTGGAGCTGTCCCTGCGCCGCAATGGCCCGCCCTTCCCGGATGCCGCGGCCTTTGCCGGTTTTGAAAACGGCCGTGACCTGACGCCCGGCTGGACCGCATGGCTGTCAGCTTGTTTTGCGGATCAGGAGATCGCCGGCACCCTGCCCCTGACGGATTGGGTGGAGCGGCTGCGCGGTCTGGCCGAACGCATTGCCGCCGGCAGCCAGGCCGAGGGCGCTGGCACCCTGTGGCACAAGAAGGCCGGCCAGGCCGCCCTTGCCTGCATCGAAAATCTGGAAGCTGAGGCACCGTATGGCGGTGAAATGTCCGCCCGCGACTTCGCTGACTTGCTGGGCGCGCTGCTGAGCCAGGGTGAGGTGCGCGACCGCGATGCGCCTTACGGATCGATCATGATCTGGGGCACATTGGAAGCGCGTGTGCAAGGAGCCGATCTGGTGATCCTTGGCGGCCTGAACGAAGGCAGCTGGCCCGAAGCCGCCAGTCCCGACCCCTGGCTGAACCGCCAGCTGCGCAATCAGGCGGGGCTTCTGCTGCCCGAACGGCGCATCGGCCTGTCGGCGCATGATTTTCAGCAGGCCATCGCCGCGCCAGAGGTCTGGCTGACCCGCGCCGAACGCTCGGAAGAAGCCGACACCGTACCCTCGCGCTGGCTGAACCGGCTGACCAACCTGCTGTCCGGCCTGCCGGACCAGGGCGGCCGTGCGTCCCTGGAAACGATGCGGGCCAAAGGCCGCCAGTGGCTCGGCTGGGCGGAAGCGCTGGAGGAACCGACGCCGCTTCCGCAATACCCCCGCCCGTCCCCGTGCCCGCCGGTGGCGGCCCGCCCGCGGCGGCTGACGATCACCGAAATTCCGCGTCTGATCCGCGATCCTTATGCGATCTACGCCAAACATGTCCTGCGGCTCAAACCGCTTAACCCGCTGGTGCAGGAACCCGACGCCCTGCTGCGCGGGATCGTGGTGCATGAGGTTTTTGAGCATTTCATCAAGGAAGCCCAAGCAGACCCTTCGCTGCTGACCACCAGTCATCTGATCGGAAAAACCCGCGAGTTGCTGGAAATCCACGTGCCTTGGCCAGTCGCCCGCATCCTGTGGCACAGCCGCATCCGCAAGATTGCCGGCGACTTCGTCCTGGCCGAGCAAGAGCGCCAGGCCCGAGCCAAACCAGTTGCTTTCGAAGCCAAGGGCAGCGCCCGGCTGGATCCGCTGGACTTCACCATCGCCTGCCGCGCCGACCGGATCGACATGGACGACCGCGGCTTTCTGCATCTCTACGACTATAAAACGGGCACGCCGCCCAGCGAGACGCAGCAGAAGAAGTTTGAAAAACAGCTGCTGATCGAGGCTGCCATGGCCGAAGAAGGCGCCTTTGACGACCTCGGCGCGGCGGAAGTGGCGCGCGCTATGTTCATAGGATTGGGCAGCAAGTTGAGCGAAGTGCGCGCACCGCTGGAGGACGAGCCGCCCGCCAAAATCTGGGATGAGCTGCGCACGCTGATCGGAGCCTACTTCGAGCCTGATCAAGGCTATTCCAGCCGGCGCATGGTGCACCGCGACGACATCGCCGGCGACTATGACCACCTCGCACGCTACGGCGAATGGGACCGCAGCGCCACACCTCAGCAGGAGGATCTGGCATGACTATCCGCGACGCCGCCTCTGAGGCGCAATTCCGCGCCGCGCGCCCCGACGCCTCTACCTGGCTGGCGGCAAATGCAGGCTCGGGGAAGACGAAGGTGCTGACGGACAGGGTGGCGCGGCTGTTGCTGAAAGGCGTGCAGCCGCAGCACATCCTGTGCCTCACCTACACCAAGGCCGCCGCCAGCGAGATGCAGAACCGGCTGTTCAAACGGCTGGGGGAATGGGCGATGCTGGGCGATCCCGCGCTGATCGCTGCACTGACCGAGCTGGGGGAGGTCAGCACAGCAGCCGAGGATCTGGCCCAAGCGCGCACCCTGTTTGCCCGCGCTATCGAGACACCGGGCGGACTGAAGATCCAGACCATCCATTCGTTCTGTTCCTCGCTTCTGCGAAGGTTTCCGCTGGAGGCCGGCGTCAGCCCGCAATTCTCCGAGATGGACGACCGCGCGGGCCAACTGCTGCGGGCGGAGATCATGGAGGACTTTGCCCAAGGGGGCGAGGCGCCGCTGGTCGATGCCCTGGCGCGCCATGTAAGCGATAGTGATTTTGAGACGCTCACCGCCGCCATTTGCCAACGCCGCGCTGATTTCGGCGAGCCGCTGGACTGGAACGGACTGCTGGAGCTGTTCGGGCTGCCTGAGGGATTTGACGAGACCGCGCTAGAGGCACTGGTGTTCCTCGGCGGCGAGGAAGAGCTGCTGCAGCGCACCCGCGAGATGCTGGGGCAGGGCGGTTCGACCGACCAGAAGGCCGCGGCAAAGCTGGCTGGCATCACCAAGCCCGCGCTTGCGGACTTAGGCACATTGGAAAGCGTGTTTCTGACTGGCGCCAGCGCCAAGGAGCCTTTCACCGCAAAAATCGACAAGTTCCCGACCAAGAAGCTGCGCGAATCCCATCTGTCCCTGATGGATCAGCTGGAACCGCTAATGCGGCGGGTCGAGGATGCCAGGGCGAAACGCCTGGCACTGACAGCAGCGCGCAAGAGCCACTGTCTGCACCGCTTTGCCGCGGCCTTCCTGCCGGAATATGAGCGCCGCAAGCAGCTGCGCGGCTGGCTCGACTTTGACGACCTGATACTGAAGGCGCGCCAGCTGCTGAACGATCCGGGTGTTGCCGCCTGGGTGCTGTACCGTCTGGACGGCGGCATCGACCACATCCTGGTGGACGAGGCGCAGGACACCAGCCCGGTTCAATGGGACGTGATCGAGAAGCTGGCACAGGAATTCACTGCCGGCGAGGGTGCGCGCTCGGACGTGGAGCGCACGATCTTTGTGGTCGGCGACAAGAAACAGTCGATCTATTCTTTCCAGGGCGCCGACCCGGACGCATTCGACCGGATGCAGCAGGAGTTCGGCAACCGGCTGGCGGAAACCGGGGCAGGGTTGCAGGATGCCTCGCTCAATTTTTCTTTCCGCTCGTCCGCCGCTATCCTGAAACTCGTGGACCTGGTGTTTCGCGACAGTCCCCGCGCAGGTTTCCGCAAGGAGGCGCTGCACCGCGCCTTCAAATCCGACCTGCCGGGCCGGGTGGACCTGTGGCCGGTCGTCGGCAAGGTCGAGGATGACGAGGACCCCGACTGGACCAGCCCGGTCGACCGTCCCAGTAGCCGTCACCACACGGTGATCCTGGCCGAGCGCATCGCGCGCTCAATCAAGCAGATGATCGACTCTGGCGTCACGATCCCCGAAGACGGCCCTGAACGCGGCACCTTCCAGCGCCGACCGGTGCAGGCTGGCGATTTCCTGATCCTGGTGCAGCGCCGCTCTGACCTGTTCTCGGAGATCATCCGCGCCTGCAAGAAGGTCGAACTGCCCATCGCCGGCGCCGACCGGCTCAAGGTAGGGGCCGAACTGGCGGTCAAGGACATTGCCGCGCTGCTGCGGTTCCTAGCGTTGCCGGAAGACTCTCTATCGCTGGCCGAGGCTCTGAAATCACCGCTGTTTGGCTGGACGGAGCAGGCGTTGTTCGACCTCGCGCACCGGCGGGAGGCGATGTACCTGTGGCCGGCGCTGCGCGAGCGGGCAGGGGAGTTCCCTGAAACAATGGCGGTGCTGAATGACCTGCGCGCCAATGCCGATTTTCTGCGCCCCTATGACCTGATCGAACGCATTCTGACCCGCCACGGCGGCCGTCAGAAACTGCTGGGCCGGCTGGGGCCGGAGGCTGAGGACGGCATCAACGCGCTGCTGTCTCAGGCGCTGGCCTATGAGCGCACCGATGTGCCCAGCCTCACAGGTTTCCTGGTCTGGATGCAAACCGATGACCTTGAGATTAAGCGCCAGATGGGGGCGGCGGGAGACATGATCCGGGTGATGTCGGTGCATGGCTCCAAGGGGCTGGAGGCGCCGATCGTGATCCTGCCGGACACCGCGAAACGGCAGGCACCGCGGGATGCGGAAATCATGCTGGCTGATGGCACACCGGTCTGGAAACTGGCCAAGGATCAAATGCCAAATGCAATGCTGGCGGCCCGCGAAGCCGCACAGGAGAAACTGCAGAATGAACGGCTGCGCCTGTTGTATGTGGCTCTGACCCGGGCGGAAAAATGGCTGATTGTCGCTGCTGCCGGCGAGGTGGGCGAGCAGGGCGACAGCTGGTACCGGCTTACGGAACGCGCCATGCGCGACGGCGGCGCAGTGGAATTCGACGCGGAAGGTGGCACCGGCCTCCGGCTGCAGCATGGTGATTGGGACGGCCTGCCGCTGGTCGCGCCGACCATTCATGAAGCTGAAAAACACACGTTGCCCGAAGTCTTCACGCGCCCGGCCACACCTTATGCAGCGCCGGCCCAGGCGCTCAGCCCATCCGACTTGGGCGGAGCCAAGGCCTTGCCCGGCGATCAAGGGCTAGATGAGGAGGCCGCCAAGGCCCGCGGCAGCCGGCTGCACCTGCTTTTGGAGCATCTGCCGGGACGAGCGGAAGCAGACTGGCCGAAACTGGCACAGAACCTGCTGCAAGGAGCCGGCGACTGTGCGGAACTGCTGACCGAGGCCTCCGCGGTTCTGAACAATGCTGCCCTGGCAGATGTGTTTAACCCGGATACGCTGGCCGAGGTCGCTGTCACCGCTGACCTGAACGGCGCCCGCCTGCATGGCGTCATCGACCGGCTGATCATTACCCCGGAAAATGTCCTGGCGGTGGATTTCAAATCCAATGCCACCGTGCCGGCAGCGCCTGAACAATGCCCCGAGGGCCTGCTGCGGCAGATGGGGGCCTATGCCCATGCGCTGGCTCTGATCTATCCGGGCCGAACCGTTGAGACCGCACTGCTCTGGACCCGGACTGCAACCCTGATGCCGCTGCCGCACGACCTTGTGACTGCGGCATTGAAGCGGCAGTTGGAACCTTGACGATCGGTTAAGCCGTACCTAGGTTCCGACTCCAGTTGCCACACACTCATGGAGACATGCATATGTCCACCGTTGCCGTCACCGACGCCACTTTTGACGCCGAAGTCAAGAACTCCGACATCCCCGTTGTGGTGGATTTCTGGGCTGAGTGGTGCGGTCCCTGTAAGCAGATTGGCCCGGCTCTGGAAGAGCTGGCCGCGGAATTCGACGGCAAGGTCAAGATTGCCAAGGTCGATGTAGACAGCAACCCGAACGCCGCCGCTGCCATGGGCGTGCGCGGCATCCCGGCGCTGTTCATCTTCAAGGACGGCCAGGTGATTTCCAACCGCGCCGGCGCCGCCCCCAAGGCTGCGCTGCAGAGCTGGATCGAAGAGTCGATCTAAGCCTGATCCATTTACCGGATTTCATAGGGCTGTCCCCGCGGGGGCAGCTCTTTTTTGTCTGGCAAGTTCTGGTGCTGCGGAACGGGTCAAACTGGCTCTTCCCTTGGCCCGGCCACCCTGCAAGTGTCCCTCCCGGAACAGGTACAGGAGGCGATATGGCCAAGACACGGGTCCTGGTGGAATTCGGCATGGGCACATCGCTCAGGCGCGAGGACTACACCGAAGCCGCCCGGCGCGCCATCACGGACGCGCTGTGGCACAATTCCGTCAACATGGCGGAACTGTTTGATTTCTCAAAAGAAGACATGATTATCGAAGCCGAAATCGGCGTGCAGCAGCCGGACGCTGTGGATAAGGAGCTACTCCTGGAAATCTTTCCCTACGGCCAGCCCAGCATCCGCGTCGTGAAAGGCGGGCTCGACATTGAAAAGCCCCACGGCGGGCGCACAGTGATCGCCAATGCAGCGGTGGTCGTGTCATTTGACATGGAGGCCGCGGAATGAGCGAAAAGCGCATCATCCTTGAAATGGGCACGGGTAACGACCTTTATGGCCAGGACTACACCAAGGCGGCCCGCCGCGCGGTGCAGGATGCGCTGCACCATTCCTCGATCACACTGTTTTCCAAGCTGAGACTCGATCACAGCGAAATGCGGGTGGAAGTGACCATCGGCGTGCAGCAGCCGGAGGCGGTGGATTGCAACCTTGTGGCCCAGGACCTGCCGCGCGGCCGGGCCAGCGTGCAGGCCGTGAAGGGCGGTCTGGATGTGGAGGATGCCGAAGAGGGCACCCGTCATGTAATCGCCACCGCGGCGGTCGAAGCCTGGCTGCCGGACCAGGCCGGAAAATACAAAACCAGCACCCCGGAATGAACAAAGCCGCCCGTGCAGGGCGGCTCATTCAAGGTTCTTGATCATCAAAGATCAGAGCTTGGTGATGTCGGAACGGTCCAGACCGATATCTTCAAGCTGGGCATCGGTCAGCTGTGCCAGAACCTTGCGGGTTTCGCGGGCCTCATACCATTCCACAATGGTGTTTTTGACATTGGCCACTGCGTCGACCACGCGGAGAACGGTGACTGCTCCGAGCGGCGCATGAATATTTGCGGTCGTCATTTGCGCATATCCTTCTGAGAAACAGCCGACCCTGTGCCGGTTGTGAGGCTGATTTAGGGTGTGGTGCCGAGACTCACAATTGCCGGTTCATCAGCCCCGATTTGCAATTGCTGCATAGCAGCGAATTGCCAAGCAGGTGCTGCATGACGGCGGAAGTCGGCCGCTCTCTTGTGCCGGCGGGGGGATGGTTCCATATAGGGGGCAACCAAACGGAGGCATAAATGGCAGACGATCAATTCCCCGGCTGGCACGGCACCACCATCATCGGTGTCAAGAAGGGTGGCCAGGTTGTCATCGCCGGCGACGGCCAGGTGTCGCTGGGGCAAACGGTGATTAAGGGAACGGCCCGCAAGGTGCGCCGCCTGTCGCCCGGCGGGTTTGACGTGGTGGCAGGCTTTGCCGGATCGACCGCTGACGCCTTTACCCTGCTGGAACGGCTGGAGACCAAACTGGAAGCCACCCCCGGCCAGCTGGCGCGGGCCAGCGTGGAACTGGCCAAGGACTGGCGCACCGACAAGTACCTGCAGAAACTGGAGGCGATGCTGATCGTCACCGACGGCAGGGACATGTTCGTGATCACCGGCGCCGGCGACGTGCTGGAGCCTGAACATGACGTGGCGGCCATCGGCTCGGGCGGCAATTTTGCCCTGGCAGCTGCCCGCGGCATGATGGACAGCGGCCGATCCGCCGAAGACGTGGCGCGGGACGCCATGGCCATCGCCGCCGACATCTGCGTCTACACAAATGGAAACCTGACCGTCGAAACCATCGGCGGCTAAGAATTTCGAAAAAATTCTTAGCAAAACTTTTCGCTGAAAGTTTTGTCCCCGGGAAAGGACTGACATGACCGATCTGACCCCCCGCGAAATCGTCTCGGAACTGGACCGCTTCATCATCGGCCAAAAAGAGGCCAAGCGTGCCGTGGCAGTAGCCCTGCGCAGCCGCTGGCGGCGCAAACAGCTCGCAGACGATCTGCGCGACGAGGTATATCCGAAGAACATCCTGATGATCGGCCCCACCGGGGTCGGCAAGACCGAGATCTCCCGCCGCCTGGCTAAACTGGCCCGCGCGCCTTTTATCAAGGTGGAAGCCACCAAATTCACCGAGGTCGGTTATGTCGGCCGGGACGTGGAGCAGATCATCCGTGATCTGGTTGACAGCGCTATTGCGCAGACCCGCGAGTACATGCGCGAAGACGTGAAAGCGAACGCACACAAAGCCGCCGAGGAGCGGGTCTTGGAAGCCATCGCCGGCACCGATGCGCGCGAAGCCACCCGCGAGATGTTCCGCAAGAAGCTGAAGGCGGGAGAGCTGGACAATACCGTGATCGAACTGGATGTGGCCGACACCTCCAACCCGATGGGCATGTTTGAAATTCCCGGCCAGCCTGGCGGCGGCAATATGGGCATGCTGAACCTTGGAGATTTGTTCGGCAAGGCGATGAGCGGGCGCACCACCCGCAAGAAGCTGACTGTCGCCGAGAGCTATGAAGTGCTGATCGGCGAGGAGGCCGACAAACTGCTGGATGACGAGACCGTCACCCGCACCGCACTGGAGTCGGTGGAGCAGAACGGCATCGTTTTCCTGGATGAGATCGACAAGGTCTGCGCCCGTCAGGAGACACGCGGCGGCGATGTCAGCCGCGAAGGCGTTCAGCGCGACCTGCTGCCGCTGATTGAGGGCACCACCGTCAGCACCAAGCACGGCCCGGTGAAGACCGACCACATCCTGTTCATCGCCTCGGGTGCCTTCCACATTGCCAAGCCGTCGGACCTGCTGCCGGAACTGCAGGGCCGCCTGCCGATCCGGGTGAACCTGCGGGCGCTGACAGAAGAAGACTTTGTGCGGATCCTGACCGAGACCGACAACGCGCTGACCCGCCAGTACACTGCGCTGATGGGCACCGAAGAGGTTGAGGTCACCTTTACCAAAGACGGGATCGCGGCCTTGGCCAAGATCGCTGCCGAGGTTAACCAGACGGTGGAAAACATCGGTGCGCGTCGGCTTTACACGGTAATGGAGCGGGTGTTCGAGGAGCTGTCCTTTACCGCGCCAGACCGCTCGGGCGAAGCTGTGACCGTGGACGCAGCCTTTGTGACGAAGAACCTGGGCGAGCTTGGCCGCTCATCCGACCTCAGCCGTTACGTGTTGTAAACCGCCAATGCGGATTGCAGGCGCTGGACATCGGCGGCAGGTGCAGTAGCCTGCCGCTAGGTCATCAAGGTGGGACAATATGCTAAGGCTGCGCCTGATTTGCGGTGTGATGCTGGTACTTTTGACAGCTTGCACTGACAGGTCTTATTCCCCCACCTTTCCCGCGGCCTTGAACGTGGGCACCCCCAAGACCGTATTCGCCGCCACCAACCGCGACCAGCTGCCGGATGGTACCTTTGGCGCGGAGCGGGCAGAGGGGTACAGCCTGCTTGAACTTACCGTTTCAATTCCGCCGGAGCATACTCCCGGTTCATTGAAATTCGGCTACCGGAACCCGGATCCCGTCACTGAGTTCACCATGGCGGGACGGAAGAAATTCGAAAGCGACGCCGCATTCGGCACACGGCTGCAGCAGGAACTGGCCAAGTTCCCGCCAAAGGAGCGCGACATTACCGTGTTTGTGCATGGCTTCAACTCTACCCAGGCCGAGACTGCATTCCGGGCGGCTCAGCTGACCCATGACATCGACGTTCCCGGCGCCACGGTGATCTATTCCTGGCCCAGCAAGGGCCGGCCGCTTGGCTATGCCTATGACGGCGACAGCGTCCTGTTTGCCCGCGACGGACTGGAACAGTTGCTGCGAAAGCTGCGTGTCGCCGGTGCGGGCCGGGTGGTGGTTGTCGCGCATTCCATGGGCGGGCTTCTGACCATGGAGACATTGCGCCAGATTGAAATCCAGACACCGGGGTGGACCTCCAGAAACCTGGGCGGCGTGGTGCTGATGTCGCCGGATCTGGATATTGATGTGTTCAAAACCCAGATGCGCCGGTTCCGCACGGTACCGCAGCCGTTTCTCATCTTTGTTTCCCGCAAGGACAACGTGCTTACGCTGTCGCAGCGCCTGCGCGGGCTGGACGGGCGCGAGCGGCTTGGCAATCTGGATAATATTGAGGAGCTCAGCAGCCTGCCGGTGGAAATCATCGACACCACCGCCTTTGCGGACGAGGCGGAGTCACAGCATTTTGTGACAGCCACCTCGCCGGCGCTGCTGGCCCTGCTGAACGGCGCACGGGAAACCGCGGATACGTTTGCCGACGACCCTGAGCGTTTGCAGGCCATTCTGCCGGGGCAGATCGTTATTCGGGAGAATGCCGTCAAAGTGGCCCTGACAGGCAGGCCCGCGGACAACAAGTAATGGGCCAGTCCTCAGCGGTTGCGCCGCAAGTAGACGTAATAGGCGCCCTCGCCGCCATGGCTGATGTGCGCCGGCGTGATCTGCAGCACCGCTTGCGCCAAGGGCGGGAGCGCCAGCCATTGCGGCACCTTGTGGCGCAGCACCCCGCGCGGCACAGGCATCGGCCCAGGCGCGTCGCGATCCTTGCCTTTGCCGGTCACCACCAGCACCAGCCGCTTGCCGGACGCCTGAGCCGACAGGATGAACCGGGTCAGGGCAGGGTGCGCCGTGTCGATGCGCATCCCGTGCAGGTCCAGCTTGCCCTCCGGCTTCAGCTTGCCGCGCTTCATGCGGCGGAAAGCTTTTTCATCCATTTGCAGCGGGTCACTGGCCAGGCTGCGGGCAATCGAAGGTTTCAGATCGTGCTTCACCGGCTTGGGTTTGGCCCGGCTGCCGACCTCGAACGGGTCCAGGCGGGGTTCGGGCTGCTTGACCGGTTTGGGTTTCGGCATTGGGTGGGCAGGCGGCGACGAATGGGTGCCCGGATGCAAACGCTCCGTGTGCTTTACGACCTTGTGCCAGAGGTCGATCTCATCGCCTGTCAGTTTTCGCCGTGTCATTCAAAGGTCTTCCGGCAGCATCGCATAGGCCCGCTGGATTGGCAGCAGCACTACCATCCGGCCCGGGTCTTTCATCGTGCCGGCGGTCTCGCCGGCCTTGTCGCCGGTGCCGACAAAGATGTCAGCCCGCTGAGCGCCCTTGATGGCAGAGCCGGTGTCCTGCGCCACCATCAGCCGGCGCAGTGGCATGTGGCCGTCCTTTTCCACCCAGACCGGCGCGCCCAGCGGGGTATAGGCTGGGTCGGCGGCAATTGTGCGCATCGGAGTGACTGAGCGGTTCATGGCGCCAAGCGGCCCCTTGGAGGCCGCCACTTTGCGCACCTCGCGGAAAAACACATATGACGGGTTGTGAAACAGAAGTTCCTTGCCATCCGCGGGATTGCGCCGGACCCAGGACTTGATCACCTGTGCGCTGACCTGATGGGCGTTATAGACGCCGCGGCGCACCAGCTCTTTACCGATGGATTTATACGGGTGTCCGTTGGCGCCACCATAACCGACGCGGATCATGGAACCATCCGGCAGGCGGATCCGGCCGGAGCCCTGGATCTGCAGAAAGAAAAGCTCCACCGGGTCGTCCACCCAGGCGATTTCCAGCCCGCGGCCCTGCATCACATCACCGGAGAGGATATCGCGGCGGGGCAGCCAAAGACTGGTGCGGCGGGCCTCCGGCGGCATCTTGTAGACCGGATAGCGGAAGCGGCTGGTCTGATACCGGGAGCCATTCAATTCCGGCTCAAAGTAGCCGGTGAACAGGGCAGGGTTTCCATCCTCGATCAGCACAGGGCGGAAGAACAGCTCAAAGAAGGCGCGGGCGCCTTCAGGCGGCTGCGACTGGGCGGCCTTGCACAAGGCAGCCCAGTCCGGATCCCTGAGGTCTCTGCACGTCCCTAGAAATACCTGCAGCGCCTGCGCGTGATCGTCCTGCGCCCAGCCATCGAGCTGCCCAAAGTCCAGAATGCTGGACACGGTCTCGGAGTGCGCCCCGGAGGCGGTCATCGCGGCACCTGCAATCGCAGCTGCCCCAAGTGCCCCCCGAAGCGCCGCAATCATGCGTCCGTCGCAACCAGCTGCCAGTTGGGGTCGTCACTGCCCATGTTGCGGGCAAAGACCCAAGTGTCCTTCTGGCGCTTGATCGCCTTGGGGTCGCCCTCGACGATGTCGCCGCCGCGATCGCGTACCACCGAGGTCATCTCGCCGACAAAGCGCATGGTGATTTCAGCGCGGCCGCTCTGCGGGTCGAACTGCGCGTCCTGCAGGGTGGTTTCCCGGACGCCGATGAAGTCGGCCTCGATCTTGTAGCCCTTGTCCTCGCGCTGCGCGACGGCATCCACGAAGCTGTCGAAGACATCTTCCGCCAGGAACGGCTGGATGTCGTCCAGATTGCCATGCTCGAAGCCCATCAGGATCATTTCATAGGCGCCGCGCGCGCCTTGCACGAATTCCTGAACCTGGAACGAGGGTTCAGCCCGCTTCATTGCCGCCAGCGCCTGGGCCTGCTGGCTGCCTTCCGCCACATAATCGGTGATGTCGCGGTCCGGGCCGCCCTCGATCACCTCCAGATCCGGGCGGCGGCCCCGGGCTTCGGATTGCGGCAGCGGCGGCTTTTCAAAGCCTTCGCGTGTTCCCAGAACGCTTTTTAAGCGCAGGATCAGAAACACAGCAATACCGGCCAGAACCAAAAGCTGAATCACAGGCGACTCCATGGATACCTCATGCTAGGCGTTCGTGCTTTGTTTGAAACCAAAGCTGTCACGTCTTATGTAGGTGACGGGCGGGGGCAAGTCTACCGCCCGGGTGTATGATCTCAAGGAATCCCCGATGTATCTCTTCCTGGCCTTTCTGATGGTTCCCATCATTGAAATCGCTCTGTTTATTCAAGTTGGCGGTGCCATCGGCATGTGGCCGACCCTGGCCATCGTGGTTCTGACTGCGGTTCTGGGCACTTGGCTTGTGAAAACCCAAGGGCGTATGGCCATGGGACAGTTGAGATCCTCGTTCCAGCAACTGTCCGATCCGGCAGAGCCTTTGGCCCATGGCGCGATGATCCTGGTAGCCGGTGCGCTGCTGCTGACCCCGGGTTTCTTTACAGATGCCGTCGGTTTTGCGCTTCTGATGCCACCAGTGCGGTTGGCGGTTTACCGCTACCTGCGCGCCCGTGTCACAGTCGCGCAGTTCCAGATGGGCCCCGGCAGCATGCAGGGCCGGCATTATCCCGGTACAGCAGGCCGGCCCGATGACGTGATCGACGGCGACTATGAAGATGTGACCCCCGCCGACCGGCGCGGCCGGCCCTCCGGCTGGGTTGACGGTCCCCGTTGAGGAACCTGGACCAAGCTGGTAAGCACGGTCCAAAGCATATTTTCAGGAGTATCTACATGGCCGAAAACGGCGAAGCCCAGCAGCAGCCGCAAGTCCAGATGAACATTCTGGGCCAGTTCATCCGCGACATGTCGTTTGAAAACGTGATGGCGCAGAAAGGCACCGGCGGCGAGGTTCAGCCCGACGTCAGCGTGCAGGTGAACCTGGATGCGAAGAAGCGCTCGGCCGAGAACCAGTATGAGGTTGTCACCAAGCTGACCGTCGAGTCCAAGAATAAGGAAGCCGGTAACGTCCTGTTCGTGCTGGAACTGGAATATGTCGGCGTGTTCAATATCGTCGGCGTGCCGGAAGACCAGCTGCACCCGTTCCTGCTGATCGAATGCCCGCGCATGACCTTCCCGTTCCTGCGCCGCATCGTGTCCGATGTGACCCGCGACGGCGGCTTCCCGCCGCTGAACCTGGACAATATCGACTTTGTGGCAATCTACCGCAACGAACTGGCCCGCCGTCAGTCCGAAGCGGCAGCAGCGGCTCCGACACAGTAAAGTTTCAAACCATTGAAACAGAAAACGCCGCTGAAGTTCAGCGGCGTTTTTCTTTTGCGGACCTTCCCGGGATCAGGAGGCTTTCCACAAAGCCTCATCTCCCAGCTTGTCCACAAATGCCTCATGCGCTGCCATTTCGTCTGCGGTGATCCGTGCGGGCAGAGGGGCTGGACGCGGCACAGGGCGCCAGTCATCTTCTACCTGCGAAGAAGTGGAAGAAGACTGGGAGGACAAGCCAAAATCCGGCTGGCGGCCGCCGATCAGCTCCAGATAGACATCCGCCAAAATTTCAGAGTCGAGCAGCGCCCCGTGCAAGGTCCGGTTGGAGTTGTCGATGTTGAAGCGGCGGCACAGCGCATCCAGCGTCGCCGGCGAGCCTGGGAACCGCTTACGGGCCATGGCCAGCGTATCAAGCGCCTGATCCATCGGCAGTTTCGGCAGCCCCATCCAGTCCAGTTCCGCGTTCAGGAACTTCATATCAAAGCTGGCATTATGAATGACCAGCCTGGAGTCCTGAACAAAATCCAGGAACTTTTGCCCGACCTTGGCAAAGACCGGCTTGTCCCGCAGCGTCACCGCACCGTGTTCCGGCTTTTGCGGCGGCTCCAGCAAGTCGGGACCGATACCGTGGACCGAAAACGCCTCCGCCGGCATCGAGCGTTCCGGGTTGATGTATTCGTGAAACGTCTTGCCGGTGGGCATGTGGTTGTACAGCTCCACCGCACCGATCTCGACAATCCGGTCGCCGGAGAACGGATCAAACCCGGTGGTCTCGGTATCAAGAACGATTTCACGCATGGCTCAGTTTACTCCTGATATCTGCAAGGATCTCCGCCACCTGCGCCTCGGCATGTTCGAGCGTGTCCGTCTCAATCACGTAGTCGGCGCGGGCCATCTTCTCCTCAATCGGCATCTGTTTCTGCAGGATATGGCGGAATTGCTCAAACGTCATTGTGCCGCGGGCAAGAACCCGCTCCTGCTGGGTCTGTGCATCCACGGTCACGCAGGCCACGGCGTCCATTTCAGCGTTGCCGCCGGTTTCAAACAGAAGCGGGATATCAAAGACCAGGATATCGCTTTGCGCTTTGTCCCGGAAGGCCGCGCGGTCCTGCGCCACCAAAGGATGCACGATTGCTTCAATCCGCTTCAGCGCCGCCGGATCCTTGCCGATAATCAGCTTCAGCGCAGCGCGGCTGACCTCTCCATTCTCTACAGCCCCGGGAAAAGCCGCTTGCATCAGTCCTACAGCTGCACCGCCTTTGCCATAGAGTCGGTGAACAGCCGCATCCGCGTCCCAGACCGCGCAGCCCTGATCGGCAAACAGCTGTGCCGTAGTGCTTTTGCCCATGCCAATGGACCCGGTGAGGCCAAGGCAAAAGCTCATCCGAGCACCGCAGCCCGGGTGGCATCATCAACTTCGGGCCGGCGGCCGAACCAGCGCTCAAACCCTGGGACCGCCTGGTGCAGCAGCATGCCCAAACCGTCGACCACAGTGCAACCCGCCTCTTCCGCTGTTTGCAGCAGGCTTGTTTTCAGGGGTGCATAGATCAGATCAGTCACTACAGCACTGGACCGCAGACCGTCCAAAGGCACCCGCAGCCGCGGTTTGCCCACCATGCCAAGCGAGGTGGTGTTCACGATCAGCCTGCCTTCCTCGATGGCGTTGCCGGCCTGGAGCCAATCCACCACCCGGATCCGGTTGCCAAAATCCTCTTGCAGCTGCTCCGCCCGCTCACGCGTGCGGTTGCTTAGAAGGATCTCCGGCACGCCGGCCTCCAAAAGCGAGGCGACGACCGCACGGCAGGCGCCGCCAGCCCCCAGTACAACTGCCGGCCCTGATTGCGGGTCCCAATCCGGAGCGCCCTGATGCAAGTTGGTGATAAATCCATAACCGTCAGTATTGTCGGCCAGGATGGTGCCGTCATCACGGAAAATCAGAGTGTTTGCCGCGCCGATCAGTTTGGCCCGGTCGGTGACCGTGTCGGCAATGTCCATCACCGCCTCTTTATGCGGGATCGTGACATTGGCCCCCACGAACCCCATTTTTGGCATCGTCCGGATGGTTTCCGCCAGGTCCTCAGGCTCCACATGCATCGGCACATAGTGCCCGGCGATACCATGTGTTTGCAGCCAGTGGCCGTGCAGCTGCGGGGATTTGGAATGCGCAACCGGACAGCCGATCACGCCGGCGAGCGGGATTTTTGCTTCTGTCATTGCTCGATCACCCCTTGCAAACCCAGGTAACTGATAATCTCCATCAGCGGCAATCCCAAGACATTAAAGTAACTGCCCTCGATGGAGGCGAACAGCCGAACGCCTTCTTCCTCCAGCTTGTAAGCTCCCACCGCATGGCGGATGCTGTCCCAGTTGCGGCTGACATAATCTTCCAGATAGGCGTCCGAACACTTGCGCATTACCAGACGAACCTGGCCAACATGCCTCCAGATGGGCTCACCTTCACGATAGATCACCGCCGCCGACAGCAGCATGTGCCGCTTGCCGCGCATTTCCTTCAGCTGGGCCAGCGCGACCTCTGCGCTCGCCGGCTTGGAGAGCAGTTGTCCCTCGAAATCCAGAACTTGGTCGCACCCCAAAACCAATTTACCTGGATGCTTGGCGCTGACTTTGCGCGCCTTGGCTTCTGCCAGCGTATCGGCAATGTCCCGCGGCGGCGCTTCCTCGGCCAGCAGCGCGGCCTTAATCGCTTGTTCGTCCAGTCTCGGCACATCCGTTTCAAATTCGATCCCGGCCTGACGCAGCAGATGCGCCCGGATTTCGGAACCAGAAGCCAGCACAATGTGGGCAGTCATGTGGAAAACCCCGTGGGAAAGAAGCAGACGGTTTCAGGACGTTTTGTATGGTTTTCCACGCTCAAGTAAAGACTCCAGGGGTTGACGCAAATCCCGGGATTCAACCCGCTGAGTCGTCCTTTGTGAGTCAGGATAACTTTGAATCCGTGGATATGCCGGCTCTCCCGGGATCATCCCGCTGTTATCCCCAAGCACGGGAAGGTAAAGACATCCTTAACACGCCTTATTTTCCAGGCTCCGGCGGGAAATCCAAGACTCCTTTCCCATCAATGCTGGAATCTTATCCCTGCTGGGGATAAGCGAAGGAGGATTCACTTATCCACCGGAATCCACGCACACTACAAAAACATCATCCTTCTAATATTCTTTTATTTATTAGGGTGATCAGATCTGACCGGGGAGAACTGCCCATGGACCTGACAGACGTGATGTTCACGCTCTACCCATATGCCAAATCTCTGCACATCATGGCGGTACTCAGCTGGATGGCGGGTCTATTCTACCTCCCCCGTCTGTTCGTGTATCACGTGGAGCAGGCTGAGAATGTGCAGGAAGCCATTCCGATCTTCCTTACCATGGAGGAGAAGCTTCTCAGGATCATCATGCGCCCTGCCATGTACGTGTCCTGGGCCGCAGGGCTGTTCATCGTGCTGACCCCAGGGATCGTGGACTGGAGCTATGTGTGGCCCTGGACCAAGGGCGTTTCAGTGATTGCCATGACCTGGTTTCACCACTGGCTGCTGTTCCGCTACCGCGATTTCCAGGAAGGGCGGAACAGGCTGACAGGCAGGCAGTTCAGGCTGATGAATGAGGTGCCGACAGTGCTGATGCTGGTGATCGTTGTTTCAGTTATCTTCAAATTCTAGCGCAAAGGCGCAGAAACGGGCCCAGCATCGCCGGAACGCTTGCAGCCGGCGTTTGACTCACCTGAAACGAGTCCCTATGTATGGCTCTCAACGGACCCGTCCGGGTATCCCGTGTTTTCCAAACCTGTCGTGTGACCGACCCCCGGCTAAGCGGGGAGTAGAGGCCGTATCTATATGACCGTGCAATCCCTGAACCTGTCTGATCTCAAGGCGAAAAGCCCCAAAGCGCTGCTGTCGATGGCAGAGGAGCTGGAGATCGAAAACGCCTCGACCATGCGCAAGGGCGAGATGATGTTCCAGATCCTGCGGGAACGCGCGGATGAGGGCTGGGACATTGGCGGTGACGGGGTGCTGGAAGTGCTGCAGGACGGCTTTGGCTTCCTGCGTTCGCCGGAGGCAAACTACCTGCCGGGTCCGGACGACATTTACGTCTCCCCAGATATGATCCGCCAGTATTCCCTGCGCACAGGCGACACGGTCGAAGGCCAGATCAAGGCGCCGCTGGAGACAGAGCGCTACTTTGCGCTGACCAATGTCACCATGATAAATTTTGAAGAGCCGGAAAAGGCACGTCACAAGATCGCCTTTGACAACCTGACCCCGCTCTACCCGGATGAACGCCTGAAGATGGAGATCGAGGATTCCACCATCAAGGACCGTTCAGCCCGGGTGATCGACCTTGTGGCCCCCATCGGCAAAGGCCAGCGCTCGCTGATCGTGGCACCGCCGCGCACCGGTAAGACTGTGATCCTGCAGAACATCGCGCATTCGATCGAAAAGAACCATCCGGAGTGCTACCTGATCGTCCTGTTGATCGACGAACGCCCGGAAGAGGTGACCGACATGCAGCGGTCCGTGAAGGGCGAGGTTGTTTCCTCTACCTTTGACGAGCCGGCCACCCGCCACGTCGCAGTGTCGGAAATGGTCATCGAAAAAGCCAAACGCCTTGTCGAACATAAGCGAGATGTTGTTATTCTTCTTGATTCGATCACAAGACTTGGTAGGGCTTTCAACACCGTGGTGCCATCTTCGGGTAAAGTTCTGACCGGTGGCGTCGACGCCAACGCCCTGCAGCGGCCTAAACGCTTTTTTGGTGCCGCCCGGAACATCGAAGAAGGCGGCTCGCTCACGATCATCGCCACCGCGCTGATCGACACCGGTTCGCGCATGGACGAAGTGATCTTCGAAGAGTTCAAAGGTACCGGCAACTCGGAAATCGTGCTGGACCGCAAGATTGCCGACAAGCGCGTGTTCCCGGCCATCGACATTCTCAAGTCCGGCACCCGCAAGGAAGACCTGCTGGTCGACAAGGGCGATCTGGCTAAGACCTTTGTGCTCCGCCGGATCCTGAACCCGATGGGAACCACCGACGCGATCGAGTTCCTGCTGTCAAAGCTGAAGCAGACTAAGTCGAACTCCGAGTTCTTCGATTCGATGAACACCTGATCCGGGCCGGCGAGAGAGAAAGGCCATCCCATGGACACGATCTTTGCGCTGGCCTCCGCCCAAGGGAAGGCCGGGGTCGCGGTTATCCGCGTCTCCGGTCCGCTTGCATTAGATGCCGGCGCGCAGCTTTGCGGCGGCGCCTTACCGGGGCGGGGAACCAGCCTGAGAATCCTGAAAGACGAATCAGGAGAGCGGCTGGACGAGGCACTGGTTCTGAGCTTCACCGCTCCGAACAGCTTTACTGGTGAAAATACTGTTGAATTTCAGACGCATGGCAGTACCGCGGTGATCTCCGCAGTGCTTGAAACACTGCGTCGAATAGATGGCCTGCGAATGGCTGAACCCGGAGAGTTTACACGCCGGGCGCTGGAGAATGGCAATCTGGACCTGGCACAGGTCGAGGGTCTTGCAGATCTGATTGATGCCGAAACCGAAGCGCAGCGCAAGCAGGCGCAAGTCATCCTTGCCGGCGGGCTGGGGCAATTGGCAGAAACCTGGCGGACCAAGCTGATCCGCGCGGCTTCCCTGATAGAAGTGACCATCGACTTTGCCGACGAGGAAGTACCAGTAGACGTCACACCTGAGGTTTCGTCGCTGCTGTCGGATGTTCAGGCCGGCCTCGAGCAAGAGACAGCGGGCGTTAAGATTGCCGAACGGATCCGCAGCGGGTTTGAAGTGGCAATTGTGGGTGCACCGAATGTTGGCAAGTCCACGCTGTTGAATGCGCTTGCCGGCCGGGAAGCTGCGATCACGTCCGAATACGCCGGCACCACCCGCGATATCATCGAAGTCCGCATGGACCTTGCCGGCTTGCCTGTCACGCTTCTCGACACCGCCGGTTTGCGCGATACTGATGATCACGTCGAGGGAATCGGTATCGCCTTAGCGCGTAAACGGGCCGAAGATGCGGACCTGCGCGTCTTCCTCGCGGAAGAGGATGATGTTTTGGATGTTGAGATGCAGCAGGGCGATATCCGGCTGCTCCCGAAGGCGGACCTGCGCGACGACGTCGGTAATGCCATTTCCGGCCGGTCGGGGCAGGGGATCGACAGGCTTGTCGAGCATGTTTCAAAGATTCTGCAGCAGCGCTCGGCTCAGGCCGGTATCGCAACCCGCGCGCGGCACCGAGATGCAATGGTCTCAGCGCTGGCCAGTCTAGGGGATGCACAACAAATACTGCAGCGCGGCCCGGAATTCTATGATATAGCCGCCGAGGAAATGCGCTCGGCCATCCGAGCACTGGAAATGCTGGTTGGGCGGATCGGAGTAGAAAATCTCTTGGATGAGATCTTTTCTAGTTTCTGCCTTGGTAAATGAAGGAGTGTTTCACGTGAAACATTCGGCTTATGACGTGATTGTAGTGGGTGGCGGCCACGCCGGCACCGAGGCTGCCCATGCCGCGGCCAGGATGGGGGTCCGCACCGCTTTGGTGACGCTGGATCGCAATGGTATTGGTGTCATGTCCTGCAACCCGGCTATTGGCGGGCTTGGCAAGGGTCATCTCGTCCGGGAAATCGACGCGCTCGATGGAGTTATGGGCCGCGCCGCTGATCTAGCCGGCATACAGTTTCGCTTGCTGAACCGACGAAAGGGTCCCGCAGTGCAAGGACCCCGGGCGCAATCGGACAGGGCGATCTACCGGCGCGAAATTCTCCGGATGACAGAAAACCAGGAGAACCTAGACATCCTCGAAGGCGAGGTTACGGACTTTCTTATGAACGGTCAGGCCGTCGCCGGCGTGATCCTAGCAGATGGCAGTGTAATCCCGAGCACGTCAGTTATTCTTACGTCAGGAACTTTCCTGCGCGGGGTCATTCATATTGGCGACGTTTCTAAGCCTGGCGGACGTATGGGCGATAAGCCCTCCATCAAACTTGCGGAAAGGTTGGACAGCTTCAACCTGCCGCTCGGCCGTTTGAAGACCGGCACGCCGCCGCGGCTGGATGGGCGGACTATCAATTGGGAAATACTTGATGAGCAGCCGGGGGACGATGATCCTGTCTTCTTCTCCTTCCTGACAAGATCAGTGAGCGCAAAGCAGGTATCATGCGGTATCACCCACACAAACGCCCGCACCCATGAGATCATCCAGAAAAACCTGGAGCGGTCAGCGATGTATGGCGGCCACATCGAAGGCGTTGGGCCGCGTTACTGCCCTTCGATTGAAGACAAGATCGTCCGATTTGCCGAGAAAGACTCGCATCAGATCTTCTTAGAGCCCGAGGGCGCATCAGATCACACCGTTTACCCCAACGGCATATCCACCAGTCTGCCGCAGGATGTGCAGGAAGCCTATGTGCGTTCGATCCGCGGGCTGGAGCAGGCTGTCATACTGCAGCCCGGTTATGCCATTGAATATGACTATGTCGATCCTCGCTCCTTGACGCTGGAACTGAGGCTCAAGGACGTTCCCGGACTGTATCTTGCCGGACAGATCAACGGCACCACGGGCTATGAAGAGGCAGCAGCCCAGGGAATGGTTGCCGGCCTTAACGCAGCGCGTGAATGCTTGGGGGAGGGACCTGTGAGCTTCAGCCGGTCCAACAGCTATATTGGGGTTATGATCGACGACCTCACTACAAATGGTGTTGCGGAACCTTACCGGATGTTTACCTCCCGGGCGGAGTTCAGGTTGTCTTTGCGTGCCGATAATGCGGACCAGCGGTTGACACCTCTAGCTATTGAAATCGGCTGCGCCGGCGAAGGTCGACGGTCTGCGTTTCTGGAGAAAAGCAACCGCCTCCAGCAAGCCCGCTCTGTTTTGGAAACACAGAGCTTTACCCCGAAACAGGTCGCAGCGGCAGGAATCCGGGTGAATCAGGATGGAAACCGTCGGACAGGGTTGGATATTCTTGCGTTCCCAGACGTGGTATTCGAGGATGTCGTGCCCCTGATGCCCGAGCTGTCCGGAGTAGATGAAGGTATCCGCCGTCAGGTTGAGCGCGACGCGCTTTATGCCAACTATATTGCGCGTCAAGAGCGGGAAATCTCTGCGATGAAGCGGGATGAGGGCTATGTTATCCCCGAGAGCTTCTCCTATGAAGGTATTGAGGGGCTATCGAAAGAGCTGCAGCAGAAACTTACTCGCGCTCGGCCTGAAACTTTGGCACAAGCAGCGCGAATTGACGGGATGACGCCGGCGGCACTGGCATTGCTTCTTGCCCGGCTGAGGCGGGATCGGACACAGCAGGGCAAAACTGCATGAATGAAAAGAGTATTCTGGAAGGGCTCAATGTTTCACGTGAAACACTGCAGCGGCTGGAGCGCTTTGAGCAGGTCATTCTGAAGTGGAACCCCAAGATTAACTTGGTGTCCAGATCAAGCTTGAAGCAGATTTGGACGCGGCATATCGCGGATTCTGTCCAGGTGTTCCGCTGCGCTGAACGCCCCGATCATTGGGTTGATATCGGGAGCGGCGGGGGATTTCCCGGTTTGATTGTCGCGATCGTCGCGGTCGAAGAAGCCCCGGACATGAAGGTCACGTTAGTTGAAAGTGACCAGCGCAAATCGGCATTCTTGCGCACCGCCGCGCGGGAGTGCGGTGCTAGGGTTACGGTGGTTTCCAAACGCATTGAGGAAGCGGATCCTCAAAATGCGGGAGTTCTTTCGGCACGGGCACTCGCGGATTTGTCGCTTTTGCTGGAGTTCGCCGAGCGGCATCTAGGCGCCGGCGGGACAGCGCTGTTCCCGAAGGGGGAAAGCTGGAAAAAAGAAGTGGATAACGCGCGGCAGCGATGGCAGTTCGAGGCAGAACCGGTTAAAAGTCTGACAGAACCAGAAGCAGTAATCCTGAAGATAAGGGGAGTGGCACGTGTCTGATTATTCCCGCCCGGAGGGGCCTCGTATTATCGCGGTCGCAAATCAAAAAGGCGGGGTAGGGAAGACAACAACAGCCATAAACCTCGCTGCCGCTCTGGTGGAATGCGGGTTGCGGGTCTTAGTTGTTGATCTGGACCCGCAGGGCAATGCTTCGACAGGTCTGGGAATTGAACCGTCGGACCGGGACCTGACGACTTACGACCTTTTGGTCGAAGATGCCTCCCTCGTAGATGTCATTCGCCAGACCGAAATCGAAGATCTGTGCATTATCCCCGCTACGGTGGATCTCAGCTCCGCAGACATCGAACTTTTCACAAACGAAAAGCGCAGCTTCCTGCTGCATGATGCGCTGCGCCAGACGGCCATGGATGACTATGATTGGGACTATGTTCTTATTGATTGTCCGCCGTCTTTGAACCTTCTGACCGTGAACGCGATGGTGGCGGCACATTCAGTGCTTGTCCCGCTTCAAAGTGAGTTTTTTGCGTTGGAGGGCGTGACGCAGTTGATGCTGACCATCCGCGAAGTGCGCCAGTCTGCAAACCCGAACTTGCGGATCGAAGGAATCGTTTTGACGATGTTCGATCGGCGCAACAACCTGTCTCAGCAGGTGGAGCAGGATGCCCGCGATAATCTGGGGGATTTGGTGTTCCAGACCAAGATACCCCGGAATGTCCGGGTGAGCGAAGCACCCTCATATGCACTGCCCGTGCTGAACTATGACACCAATTCTCTGGGAGCGCAGGCCTATCGCGCCCTGGCGGAAGAACTCCTAAATAAACATCACAAGATAGCGGCCTGAATGCAGAATAAGAACCGGAGGCAACCATGGCAGACAAAAAGACGAAACCGCGCGGGCTTGGCCGGGGACTGTCGGCGTTGATGGCTGATGTGAACCCTGCACCGGTGAGCACACAGTCAGAGGCCCCGCGGAATGCAGAAGTGCTGGTGCCGATCGAGAAGATCGTTGCCAACCCGAACCAGCCCCGCCGTCAATTTCTGCAGGAGGACTTGGATGACCTGACTGCGTCGATCAAGGAGAAAGGCGTCCTGCAACCCTTGATCGTGCGTCCCAAGGCGGGAGGCGCCTACGAGATTGTTGCCGGTGAGCGCCGGTGGCGTGCATCGCAGGCGGCACAGCTCCACGAAGTGCCGGTCCTGATCCGGGAATACTCTGACCAGGAGATGATGGAAGTCGCCATCATCGAAAACATCCAGCGGTCTGATCTGAACGCAATGGAAGAAGCGCAGAGCTATAAGCAGCTCATGGAGAAATTCGGCCATACTCAGGAAAAGATGGCGGAGGCGCTTGGCAAAAGCCGAAGCCACATTGCCAATTTGGTACGCCTCCTGCATTTGCCGGAGGATGTGCAGATCCTGGTGCAGGAGCGCAAGCTCTCAGCCGGACATGCCCGGGCCCTGATTACCTCGGACAACGCGTCTGATCTGGCCCGGAAAATTGTAAAGGGCGGGCTGTCGGTCCGGGCAACTGAGTCCTTGGTAAAAAAGGATGCAGCGGGTATTCGTACGGCGTCGGCTAAGAAACCCAAGGCTGCTTCTGAGAAAGATGCGGACACCCGCGCCCTCGAAGGGGATCTGTCCGCGATGCTGAAGATGAAGGTGTCAATCAATCACAAGCCTGGTAGCGAGGCCGGTTCCGTAACGATCAGTTATGAGAATTTGGATCAGCTGGACGAGCTGTGCAATATGCTCAGCCGTTAGGGCGGGTCCAGATAAACGTCAGGACAGCTGTGAGAACCAATGCCTGGATGCCCAGCACTTGACAGGGCACGCCAAGCAGAAGGGATAACCCAAAGACGGCGGCAATCGAAACGGTTGCCGCCTTTTTTGCGCCTGGCCGAATGGCCCCGCGTTCCCGCCAATCCAGGATCATCGGGCCAAACACGTTATGGGCAACGATCCAGTTGTGCAGCCGGTCGGAGGAATTGGCAAAGAAGAATGCGGCGAGCAGGAGGAACGGTACGGTTGGCAAAAGAGGCAGTACAATCCCAATTGCCGCCAAGGCCACGCAGCACAGTCCCAAGCCGGCATAAAGGAAACGCATTGCCTCAATCCATCAACAGGTCGCGGAGCACCGCATTCAAAACTGCGCGCCCTTTGTGGGTCGTGCGAAGTCTCTGCTCAGAGATAGTCACCATACCCAAGTCCGCAAGATCTGCGAGCTTGCTTTTGCGGATGGGGCGGCCAGAAAGCTGGGCATAGCGTACCATATCCAGACCCTCTGTAAGCCTCATCCCCATCATAAGGTATTCAGCCGCAGCATCTTCCCGGGAAAGGAGTTCACGCAGGGATTCTCCATTTCCCTTGTTGACTGCCTCTATCCAGGCGCCGGGGGCGAGGTGGGTTTCGGTGGCGAAGCGGGCGCCGTTCAGGGTCAGGCGGCCATGGGCGCCGGGGCCGATACCAGCATAGTCTCCGTAGCGCCAGTAGATCAAATTGTGCCGCGACTCTGCCCCGGGCTTAGCGTGGTTGGAGACCTCATAACCGGCCATGCCATGAGCCGAGGTAATCTCCTGGGTGGCCAAGTACATATCCGCAGCGGTATCATCTTCCGGCAGGCCGCGCAGTTTTCCCCGGGCGTAACGGTCACCGAAGGCAGTGCCGTCTTCTATGGTGAGCTGGTAGAGCGAGACGTGGTCGATGGCCATAGAGAGCGCCTCATTCAGCTCCGCCTTCCAAGCCTCAAGGGTCTGACCTTGACGCGCGTAGATCAGATCGAAGCTGACCCGGTCAAAGCAATTGCGGGCGATGTCGAAGGCCGCCTTGGCTTCAGCGACACTGTGGATTCGGCCGAGCCGGCGCAGGTCCTCGTCGTTCAGAGCCTGAATACCCATGGAGACTCTGTTGACGCCGGCGTCCCGGTAACCGGCAAAGCGGCCGGCCTCGACGGAACCTGGATTTGCTTCCAGAGAAATCTCCATGTCATTGGCAAAAAGCCAGATTTCACGTGCCCGTTCTATAACGGCGGCAACGGTTTCCGGATGCATCAAGGAGGGAGTTCCACCGCCGAAGAAGATCGTGTTGAGCACGCGGCCGGAGAGCTGTTCTGAGAGCCTGTCAAGCTCAGCCAAGTAGGTTCTAACCCATAGCTTCTGGTCTATTTTTGCGGAGACGTGACTGTTGAAGTCGCAATAGGGGCATTTGGCCTGGCAAAAAGGCCAGTGCACGTAGAGGCCAAAGCCCCCATTGCGCCAGTCATCCACTGAAACAGCCTTGCACGAAGTGTGCCAACGCCTTGCCGCGGTGGCTGATCTTGTTTTTCTCCGCCGGGTCCATCTCGGCGCAGGTGATTTTATAGCCGTCGGGCTGGAACATCGGGTCATAACCAAAACCATGCTCGCCGCGGATCGGCCAGACCAGCTGGCCCGGCATCACGCCTTCAAACACCTCGTCATGGCCGTCGGGCCAGGCGACGACCAAGGTGCAGCGGAATTGGGCAGTGCGGGGCGCGTTCGCCCCGGCCGCAGTCAGCTCGTCATTGGCGCGGGTCATCGCCATCTTGAAGTCCCGGCCGTTCGGGGTCTCGGCCCAGTCGGCGGTATAGACACCAGGGGCGCCGTTCAGCGCGTCGATGGTGATGCCGGAGTCATCGGAGAGGGCAGGGAGACCGGTGGCCTTGGCGGCGGCATGGGCCTTGATCCGGGCATTGCCAACAAAGGTGTCTTCGGTCTCTTCCGGTTCCGGCAGGTCCATCTCGCCGGCACCGATCACCGTCACGCCGTAGGGGGCGAGGATTTCGGAAATCTCGTTCAGCTTGCCCTTGTTGTGGGTGGCGACAAGCAGCTTGCCGCCTTCCAGTTTGCGGGTCATTTGGACGCGGCCTTCTGCATCTCTGCAAGTTCGACAGTGCCTTTGACGGCCAGGTCCATGAGCTGGTCCATTTGATCGCGGGAGAAGACGGAGCCTTCAGCAGACATCTGCACTTCGATCAGCTTGCCGGAGCCGGTCATGATGAAGTTGCCATCGACGCCAGCTTCGGAATCTTCGGGGTAATCCAAATCGAGGATAGGCTGACCGGCGTAGATGCCGCAGGAAACGGCAGAGACCGGGTCCACCAGCGGGTCGATCTGAACGTCGCCGGCTTTCATCAGCTTGTTGACCGCGAGGCGCAGCGCAACCCAGCCGCCGGTGATGGAGGCGCAGCGGGTGCCGCCATCGGCCTGCAGCACGTCGCAGTCGACGGTGATCTGCCGTTCTCCCAAAGCAACGCGGTCTACGCCTGCGCGCAGCGCGCGGCCGATCAGGCGCTGGATTTCCACGGTGCGGCCGCCTTGCTTGCCCGAAGAGGCTTCGCGGCGCATCCGGGTGTTGGTGGCACGCGGCAGCATGCCGTATTCGGCGGTGACCCAGCCCAGGCCAGTGCCTTTGATAAATGGCGGCACGCGGTCTTCGATAGTGGCGGTGCACAGGACATGAGTGTCGCCAACCTTGATCAGGCAGGAGCCCTCGGCGTGTTTGGTAAAACCGGTCTCGATCGAGACGGGGCGCATTTCATTCAGTTCTCGTCCTGAGGGTCGCATGGCACATCCTTTGTTAGCTGGCTTGGGGATATCCCCCGGATGCGGGGCTATGCAAGCCCGATTGACCTTTTGACGCGCTGCTCTTTAATGACATCCGGGTAACGGGTTCCTATGTTTAAACCGTAAGAAATACTGGATGAACGATGAGCAATCCGAACAACATTCTGGAGGACTTGAACGACCGCTCCCGGGAGGTGTTCCGGGCGGTGGTCGAAAGCTATCTGGAAAGCGGCGATCCAGTGGGCAGCCGCACGCTGACACGCTCGCTGAGCGAAAAGGTCAGCGCTGCGACGGTCCGTAACGTGATGCAAGACCTGGAGTTTCTGGGACTGCTGGACAGTCCGCATGTCAGCGCCGGGCGGGTGCCGACACAGCTAGGGTTGCGGATGTTTGTCGACGGTCTGCTGGAGGTTGGCGACCTCAATATTAAGGACCGGGAGAAGATCGACGCGACGCTGGGCCGCAATGCCGGCGATGTGGGCGGAATGCTGGACCGCGTCGGGGCGGCGCTGTCAGGGGTGACGCAGGGCGCGTCGCTGGTGCTGACACCCAAGCATGAGGCCGAGATCCGCCACATCGAGTTTGTCTCGCTGGCGCATGACCGGGCACTCGTGGTGCTGGTGTTCTCGGACGGGCATGTGGAAAACCGGCTGTTCACCCCGCCGCCGGGGCAAACCCCCAGCTCAATGCGGGAGGCGGCGAATTTCCTGAATGCTCTGATCGAGGGCAAGACCTTGAGCGAAGTGCAGCGGCAGATCCAAAAGGAGATCAGGGCGCGGCGTCAGGAAATCGACAGTCTGGCACACGCGATGATTGAGAGCGGCCTCGCGGTTTGGGAAGATGACGGCAGCGAGCAGGCCCGGTTGATCGTGCGCGGCCGGGCGAATCTGCTAGCGGAGCCGGGTGCCGCGGAGGAGCTGGAGCGGATCCGAACCCTGTTCGACGACTTGGAGCGCAAGCGTGATATTGCCGAATTTCTGGAACTAACGGAAGACGGCGAAGGTGTGCGGATTTTTATCGGTTCCGAGAACAAACTTTTTTCACTTTCGGGTTCCTCTTTGGTGGTGTCTCCCTATATGAACGCGGATCGGAAGATAATCGGCGCGGTGGGGGTGATCGGCCCGACGCGCCTGAACTACGGACGGATCGTGCCGATTGTGGACTATACGGCACAACTGGTCGGCAAGCTTTTGTCGGACCGGAGTTAGAGGTGAAATATGGCAGAGCTCAAGAACGAAGACTTTCTGGATGACATCGCCGATGCCGAGGCTGAAGAGCTCGCGGCGCAGACCGAAGAAATTGACGACGATGCGCTGGAGATCGACGCGCTGCGGGCCGAGCGGGACGAGTTAAAGGACCGGTTCATGCGGGCGCTGGCGGATGCGGAAAACGCCCGCAAGCGCGGCGACAAGGCCCGCCGCGAAGCAGAGAACTATGGCGGATCGAAGCTGGCCCGCGACATGCTGCCGGTCTATGACAACATGAAACGCGCAATCGAAGCAGCAACTGACGAGCAGCGCGAAGTGTCTGCCGCACTGATCGAAGGTGTTGAACTGACCATGCGCTCGCTGCTGGGTGTTTTCGAGAAGCACGGCATTCGGGTTATTTCGCCTGAGGTTGGCGACAAGTTCGACCCGCAGGTGCATGAAGCGATGTTTGAGGCGCCTGTGCCGGGCACCAAGGCGGGCGACATCATTCAGGTGTCGGCAGAAGGCTTTATGCTGCACGACCGTCTGCTGCGTGCGGCGCAGGTTGGCGTTTCGTCGACTCCTGCCAGCTGATGAACAGGCCCTTGCGGGCCTGTGCCTCCGGCGGGAGTATTTCTGGAAAGATGAAAGAGCGGTCCCGATTGGGGCCGCTTTTGTTGTTTCAGTTAGTTGCTTCTTTCAGTTTGTAGAGCATTTCCAGGGCTTCCCGCGGAGACAGGTCGTCCGGGTGGATATTTGCGAGCATTTCTTCGGCAGGCGAAGGACCAGCCGCCGCCTTGGGCTGTGGCGGCGGGGCAGCCGCAAAAAGGGGCAGATCGTCGATCTGTATCTTTGACCCGCCCTCGCGGCTGCCTTGCTCCAGCATGTCGAGAACATCGCGGGCACGGGCGACAACGGACGCGGGGAGGCCAGCAAGCTGAGCGACCTGCACACCATAGGAACGGTCGGCAGCGCCCTTGCGCACCTCGTGCAGAAAGATCACCTCACCCTCCCACTCCTTCACCGCGACGGTGGCGTTATCTACACCTTCGAGTTTGGAGGCGAGCTGGGTCAATTCGTGGTAATGGGTGGCAAACAGCGCCCGGGAGCGGTTCACCTCATGCAGATGTTCCAGCGTGGCCCATGCAATGGACAGGCCGTCATAGGTGGCGGTGCCGCGGCCGATTTCGTCGAGAATGACCAGCGCGCGGTCGTCTGCCTGGTTCAGGATGGCGGCGGTTTCGACCATTTCCACCATGAAGGTAGACCGGCCGCGCGCTAGGTCATCCGAAGCGCCGACGCGGCTGAACAGCTGGCTGACGACGCCGATATGGGCGCTTTCCGCGGGCACGTAGCTGCCCATCTGGGCGAGCAGGGCAATCAGTGCGTTCTGGCGCAGAAAGGTCGATTTACCGGCCATGTTAGGACCGGTCAGCAGCCAGACAGCCGCACCGTCCTGAGCAGTGAGGTCACAGTCGTTGGCCACAAATGTCTCGCCGCCCTGCTGGCGAAGGGCTTGTTCCACCACCGGGTGGCGGCCGCCTTGCACGTGAAACGCGCGGCTGTTGTCGACCTTGGGGCGGGTCCAATTCTCGCCGCGGGCCAAATCAGCCAGGGCTGTCAGCAAATCCAGTTCCGCCAGTCCGCGGGCAGCGGTGTTAAGGCGCGCCGCAGCGTCCAGAATGGCACCGGATAGCCTTGCATAGAGCTGCTTTTCGATCTCCAGCGCCCGATTTCCAGCATTGAGGATCCGGGTTTCGATTTCGCTTAGCTCCACCGTGGTAAACCGCACCTGGTTGGCAGTGGTCTGCCGGTGGATGTAAGTTTCGTTCAGCGGCGGCGACATCATCTTGTCCGCATGCGTTGCGGTAGTTTCGATGAAATAGCCCAGCACGTTGTTGTGCTTGATCTTCAGCGAAGAAACGCCGGTGTGCTCCGCGTATTTCGTTTGCATGGCGGCGATGACCGAGCGGCCCTCATCCCGCAGCGTTCGGGCCTCGTCCAATTCCGGGTCATAGCCTGATGCGATGAAGCCGCCGTCGCGGGCCAGCAGCGGGGGCTCGGCAACAAGGGCTGCGTCAAGCAGCGAGAGCAGGCCGTCGAACCCTTGCAGATCCGCAATTGCATTGGCCATCAGCGCGGGCAGTTCCCTGCCGCCGCAGAGTTCCGCAATCACCTCTGCTTGGGACAGACCGTTGCGGATGGCCGCCAGGTCGCGCGGGCCGCCGCGCTCCAACGCAAGGCGGGAAAGCGCCCGGTCAAGGTCCGGCGTCTTGCGCAGGGCGGCGCGCAGGTCCTCGGCGGTCCGGGTGTTCTCAACCGCGAAATCCAGGGCTGCGAGGCGCTGATGGATGGTGTCCAGATTGCGTGACGGGCTGGACAGGCGCTGTTCCAGCAGCCGGGCGCCTCCGGGTGTCACTGTCCGGTCAATTACTGCCAGCAAAGAGCCTGCGCGGCCGCCGGACAGGGACCGGGTCAACTCCAGATTGCGGCGGGTGGCGGCGTCAATCTGCACAACGCGGTCCTGGGCTTCCTGCTGAGGCGGCTGCAGCAGCGGCAGCTTGCCCTTTTGGGTGATCTCCAGATAGTCGATCAGCGCGCCCATGGCGGAGACTTCGGCGCGGGTGAAGGTACCAAAGCCGTCCAGCGCGCTGACATTAAACAGGGTACAGATACGTTTCTCAGCTGCCGTGCTGTCAAAGCTCGCCTTGCCCAGCGGGGTCAGCGGGATCTTGTATTCATCGGCCAGCGGGCGGGCGGCGTCATAGGCCGGACCATCTGCGACAATCAATTCTGACGGCGCCAGACGGGCCAGTTCCGGCGACAGCCGTACACGCGCGACCGGCATCACGTGAAACGCGCCGGTGGAGATATCGGCCCAGGCCAGCGCGGCCTCATCCCGCAGTTCGGAATAGGACACCAGGAAGTTGTGGCGCCGCGCCTCCAGCAGAGAATCCTCAGTCAGGGTGCCCGGGGTGACCAGCCGCACCACATCGCGTTTCACGACGGATTTGGAACCGCGCTTTTTGGCTTCGGCCGGGCTTTCCAGCTGCTCGCCCACTGCAACACGGAAGCCCTTGCGGATCAGCGTCAGCAAATAGCCCTCGGCAGCTTGAACCGGCACGCCGCACATCGGAATGTCGTCGCCGTTGTGCTTGCCGCGTTTAGTCAACGCGATATCCAGGGCCTCTGCCGCGTTTACGGCGTCCTCAAAGAACATCTCGTAGAAGTCGCCCATCCGGTAAAAGAGCAGCGCGTCAGGATGCGCGGCTTTGATCTCCAGATACTGCGCCATCATGGGCGTTACGGTCATGAAAAGTCCCCCGGGTCGTCGTTGCCAGACATCTACAATGGGGGCGGTCTGAGGAAAACCCGGATGTGGCTGCCGCCGGTGACGCCGGCGGCAGCCTGCTGTCAGTAGAGATTGCGCAGGGTGTCGGGCATCGTGTTCACGATGGAGAGCGACAGGGTGCTGAGCTGCTGCTGCGCCTGCAGCGCCAGCAGCTTGGTCGCGGCTTCTTCCATGTTGGTGTCGATCATCGAGCTGACACCCCGGGTGAGCGCGTCCGACTGCTTGCTCACATAGTCACCCTGGCCTGCAAGCTGATTGGCGCTGGATCCCAGAGTTGCCGAACCTTCGATAGCATAGGCAAGAAAGCCTTCGATTTCTCCCAAGGCGGTCAGGGCACTGGCGCTGTCAGTGATTGCAGTCCGGCTGCCAAGGTCAAACTGCGGGCTGCCTTCAAAATCCACGCCATCCACACTGAGGGTGCTCAGGTTGCCGTTGCCGGATACCGCAGAGGGCACTGTCAGCGCGGTGCCGCCTGCGCCGTCGACATCGGTTTTCAGGAGGTTTACCCCGTTGAATTCTGACGACGAGATGATCGAATTGATCTGCTCGGTCTTCTTCGCCATGGCGGCCTCATACTTGCTGAAGTCGCCCATGCCGCTTGCCGCCATGACAGCCAGTGACCGCATCTCGGTAAGAGTTTCGGTAATCTGTTCGGCCCCGGCGGAGGCAACCGCCACCGTGGCCTCTCCCAGCGACAAAGAGTCCGAGACCGAGCGAAAGCCGGAGATATCAGAATTCATCAGTTCAGAGATCGCCCAGAGCGCCGCATTGTCTTGTGCGGAATTAATGGTTTTCCCAGTGGAGATGCTGTCTTGCGTGTGATCGAGCTGAGAATTGACTCCGCCCAATGTCTGCAAGGCCACCATTGCACCGGAATTGTTGTGGAAGCTTATCATTCCTCACTTTTCCTTTGATCCTATGCCCTTATACGGGCGGACAAACGCCATTCTGACCGTTGCTTACAGGCCTCTGACTTCCCGGCCTCAGCGCCACCTGGGAGGCAGGTGCGCGTTAATACCTATTAAGAAAATACAGCATTCCGCGGTCTGCTTTGAGGCGAAAACCTGACGGAATTTATCGTCTTTTAGCCGCTTTTTTCTAAAATCTGGCGATACAGATTCTTGAAACCGCGGATTGAGGGGCGCCGTGGGCTGGGCTAAGACGGTCCGCGACGAGGAGAGGACACGAGATTAAATGCCCAAGAACAAGATCACCGATGAAGAAGCCCTGGCGTTCCACCTGGAGCCTTCTCCGGGCAAATGGGAGATCAATGCCACCGTCCCGATGACCACGCAGCGGGACCTGTCGCTGGCATATTCTCCGGGCGTTGCGGTGCCTTGCGAGGCGATCGCGGAAAACCCCGAAACCGTCTATGACTACACCAACAAGGGCAACCTGGTGGCGGTGATCTCCAACGGCACCGCTGTTTTGGGGCTGGGCAATCTGGGCGCGCTGGGGTCCAAGCCGGTGATGGAAGGTAAGTCGGTCCTCTTCAAGCGCTTTGCCGATGTGAACTCGATCGATATCGAGCTGGACACCGAAGATCCGGACAAGTTCATCGAAGCGGTCAAGCTGATGGGGCCGACCTTCGGCGGCATCAACCTGGAAGACATCAAAGCGCCCGAATGCTTCATCATTGAGCAGAAGCTCAAGGAAGAGATGGACATCCCTGTTTTCCATGACGACCAGCACGGCACCGCGGTGATTTGCGCGGCCGGCCTGATTAATGCCCTGCACCTGTCGGGCAAGAAGATCGAAGACGTGAAAATCGTCCTCAACGGTGCCGGCGCTGCGGGCATTGCCTGCATCGAGCTGCTCAAAGCCATGGGGGCACGGCATGAAAATTGCATCGCCTGCGACACCAAGGGTGTGATCTATCAGGGCCGCACAGAGGGCATGAACCAGTGGAAATCGGCCCATGCGATCCAGACCGATCTGCGCACCCTGGAAGAGGCGATGCGCGGGGCTGACGTGTTCCTGGGGGTCTCGGTCAAAGGCGCGGTGACCCAGGAGATGGTGGCCTCGATGGCCGACAACCCGGTTATCTTCGCGATGGCCAACCCGGATCCGGAAATTACCCCGGAAGAGGCGCATGAAGTGCGTGTGGATGCCATTGTTGCCACCGGCCGCTCAGACTATCCGAACCAGGTCAACAACGTGCTGGGCTTTCCCTATCTGTTCCGCGGCGCGCTGGACATCCATGCCCGCGCCATCAACGACGAGATGAAGATCGCCTGCGCCCATGCGCTGGCTGCGCTCGCACGTGAGGACGTGCCGGATGAGGTGGCGCTGGCCTATGGCAAATCGCTGTCCTTTGGCCGCGACTACATCATCCCGACGCCGTTCGACCCGCGCTTGATCCACCGGATTCCGCCGGCCGTTGCCAAGGCCGGCATGGACACAGGTGCGGCGCGGCGCCCGATCGTGGACATGGACGCCTACGAGGTCGGCCTGAAATCGCGGATGGACCCGACAGCGTCGATCCTGCGCGGGTTGAACGCGCGCGCCCGTTCCGCCCAGTCGCGGATGATCTTTGCCGAAGGCGACGACCCCCGTGCGCTGCGCGCCGCGGTGATGTATCAGCGCTCCGGCTTCGGCAAGGCGCTGGTTGTGGGCCGGCAGGATGATGTGCGGGTCAAGCTGGAAAAGGCTGGGCTCGGCGATGCAGTGCGCGAATTGGAAATCGTGAATGCCGCCAACACGCCGCATTTCGAGATGTACAAGGACTTCCTGTACAACCGCCTGCAGCGCAAGGGTTTCGACCGCAAGGACATTCATCGCCTGGTGGGCCGGGACCGGCATGTGTTTTCCAGCCTGATGCTGGCGCATGGCCACGGCGACGGATTGGTGACCGGCGCAACCCGCAAGTCCGCGCATGTTCTGGACCGGATCAACCATGTATTTGATGCTGATGCCGATCACGGAGTGGCCGGTGTCACCGCGCTGCTGCACAAGGGCCGGATCGTGCTGATCGGCGACACGCTGGTGCATGAATGGCCGGACCAGAACCACCTAGCCAACATTGCTGAGCGGGCTGCTGTCGTTGCGCGCCACATGGGTCTGGAGCCGCGTGTCGCCTTTGTCAGCTTTTCAACCTTTGGCTATCCGGTGTCTGAGCGGGCGGAGAAGATGCATGTCGCCCCTACCGTTCTGGACCAGCGCGGCGTCGACTTCGAATACGAAGGCGAGATGACTGTGGATGTCGCCCTGAACGAGCGCGCCCAGCGGTATTACCCGTTCCAGCGCCTGACCGGCCCCGCCAACATTCTGATCGTGCCGGCCCGCCACTCGGCCTCGATCTCGGTCAAGCTGATGCAGGAAATGGGCGGCGCCACGGTGATCGGCCCGATCCTGTCGGGCATCGACAAGCCGATCCAGATCTGTTCGACAACCTCCACCACCAATGACATCCTGAACATGGCGGTGCTGGCGGCCTGCAACATCGGGTGATTTGATATGGCGATCTGGAACCTCGGTTCAATCAACGCGGATATGGTCTATTCCATGCCGCATCTGCCGGCGGCGGGGGAAACCCTGGCCGCCCTGCGGCTTGACCGGTTTCTCGGCGGCAAGGGCGCCAATATGTCCGTCGCCGCCACCCGGGCGGGCAGTGAGGTGCACCACATTGGCGCGGTCGGCCCAGACGGGGTCTGGGCAATTGAGCGGCTGAAGGCCTACGGTGCCGGCACGGACCACGTTTCCCAGGTGGCAACGCCGACCGGTCATGCCATCATCGCGGTGGAGCCTGAGGGGGAAAACCAGATCATTCTATTCCCCGGCGCTAACCGTGTGCTGAACAGCGTGCAGCTGGAGCAGGCGCTGGCCCAGGCAAGCGTCGGCGACATTCTGGTGATGCAGAACGAAACCAACCTGCAGGCAGAGGCGGCGCAGTTGGGCCGGCGGATGGGTCTGCGGGTATGTTATGCCGCGGCCCCGTTTGATGCGGACGCCGTGCAGGCGGTGCTGCCGTATCTGGATTTCCTGATCCTGAATGAGGTGGAGGCCCAGCAGCTGCAGCAGGACACCGGTAAGACGCCGGGTGAACTCGGCGTCAAGGACGTGATCATTACCCTTGGCTCCAAAGGCGCCCGTCACATCGACGGTGAAACCGGCGCCGTTCTGGACGTGCCCGCGCTGCCGGTCATGGCGGTCGATACGACCGGGGCCGGCGACACCTTCACCGGCTACGTCCTGTCGGGTTTGGACCAGGGGCTGGCGATGGCAGAGGCGATGGCTCAGGCCAGCCGTGCCGCGGCACTGATGGTTACCCGCCATGGCACTGCGGATGTGATCCCTGAGCTGGCAGAAGTTCGAGCCGCCCGTTTCTGATACGGGTGGCCCGCTTCTGTCTGGGCGCAACAAATTTTCGGGAAATGGCTGTCAGGCCAAGGAGGCAGGCTCTGCCTCAATACCCCTTGGCAAAAGGCGCCGCGTCGCCCCATAGTTTCGCCACCCTTGCGTCCCGGCCGCAGGCCTGGCGGTAACGCTTATAGGCCGCCGCCTGCCGCTTGGGACCAAAACGGGTGAAAACCAGGCTGTTCCCCTTGTAATAGTCCTGGTGATAATCTTCGGCCTTGTAAAAGGTCTTCGCCGGCAGAACAGGCGTCACGATTTTTTGCCCCAAGGCCTGCTGTGCTTCGGCTTTTACCCTGTCAGCCAAAGCTGTTTCCGCCTTGTTAGAGACAAAAACAGCTGTACGGTAGCTCTCGCCGCGGTCGCAGAACTGGCCGCCTGCATCGGTTGGGTCGACCGAGCGGAAGAACATCTCCAGAAGCCGCTGCCGGGACACTTTTGCCGGGTCAAAAATGATCTGCACCGCCTCGTAGTGGCCGCTGCCGCCGCGGGTCACGTCCTTGTAGGTCGGGTTCACTACCTTGCCTCCAGTGTAGCCTGAAACCGCTTCGATCACCCCAGGCACGCTTTCGAAATCGCTTTCCACACACCAGAAGCAGCCGCCAGCCACTGTAAGGACTTCAGTAGACTGAGCCTGCAGCGGATTAGTTTGCGCCGCGGTGCCGATGGCGATCAAACCCGCCAGAGCCAAAGGTTTAAGTCTCTCCAGAACACGCATCTCCGCCTCCATCCTGCTTCGATGCCACCCTGCCGGCAGTTGCCGCGCCTCTCAACCCGGCATGGGCAGTTCTCACAAACAGGTGACAGCAAGTTACCGCTTGGAAATTGGATCCAATCTTATTAACGTGCCGCCAGCAGGAGGATTCCATGACAAAAAAGATGAGCACCCACCAAGCCGAAGAAGATCAGCGCAATGAGGAGATCCTGATCTATCTGAACGGCGAAATCGTTCCCAAGGCCGAAGCCAAGGTGAGCGTCTATGACAGCGGCTTCATGCTGGGCGATGGTGTCTGGGAAGGGCTGCGGCTGTACAACGGCACCTGGGCCTTCATGGATGAGCATCTGGACCGGCTGTTCGAGGCTGCAAAGGCCATCGACCTGGACATCGGTATGGACCGGGAAGATGTCAAAGGTGCCTTGTTAGAGACACAAAAAGCCAATGGCATGACGACAGACGCCCATGCCCGGCTGATGCTCACACGGGGGGTGAAGACCCGGCCCTTCCAGCACCCCTCCCTGTCGCAGCAGGGGCCGACCATGACTATAATCATGGAACACTCGCGCCCGAACCTGCCGCGCCCGATCAAGCTGGCTACGGTACCGCATATCCGCGGCCTGCCGATGACCCAGGACCCCAAGCTGAACTCTCATTCCAAGCTGAACTGCATTCTCGCCTGTATTGCGGCGGAAAAAGCCGGTGCGGATGAGGCGCTGATGCTGGACGTGAATGGCTTTGTAAACACCACCAACGCCTGCAACTTCTTCATCGTGCGCAAGGGCGAGGTTTGGACCTCCACCGGGGATTATTGCATGAACGGCATCACCCGGCAGAAGGTGATAGACCTATGCCGGGACAACGGCATCCCGGTGTTTGAGCGTAACTACTCGCTTGTAGACACCTACGGCGCAGATGAAGCCTTTCTCACCGGCACCTTCGGCGCCCAGACCCCGGTGGGAGAGATCGACGGGCGGCAGATCGGCAGCGGTCAAATGGGTCCCGTAACCGAACGTATCCGGGGCCTCTACAAGCAACTGATTGAAAAGGAGTGCGCGTGATGCGGGTTGCTATGTGGTCAGGACCGCGGAACCTGTCGACCGCGATGATGTATGCCTTTGGCAACCGCGGCGATTGCGCCGTGGTGGACGAACCATTCTATGCCGCCTATCTGGCGATGACCGGGCTCGGCCATCCGATGCGAAGCGAGATTCTGGACAGCCAGCCGCAGAATCCTGAGGCGGTGGCGGAGGCGCTGCTTGGACCGGTGCCTGGGGCAAAGCCTCACTATTATCAAAAGCACATGACCCAGCACATGATTCCGGGCGTGCCGCGGGACTGGATGCGGGAGGCTGTCAACGTCTTTCTGATCCGCCATCCGGCGCGGGTGATTGCCTCTTATGCGGCAAAACGGGAAAACCCCACACTGGAGGATATCGGCTTCCGCCAGCAAGCAGAACTGTTTGAGCTGGTGCGCGGCTGGGGGCAGACGCCGGTGGTGGTGGACAGCCACGATATCCGTGCCAACCCGGCTGCCAAGCTGGAGCAGCTTTGCGAAGCAATCGGCATCCCCTATTCCCCGAAGATGCTGAGCTGGCCCAAAGGCGGGCACAAGGATGACGGCGTCTGGGCTGAGCATTGGTATGGCGCGGTCTGGAACTCCACCGGGTTTGCCGGCGCCGAGGGGCCGTTGCCGCAGGTGCCGGACGCGCTGCAGCCCGTGCTGCGGGCGGCAATGCCCTATTACAAGCAGATGAAAGCCGTGAAGATCTGACGCGCGCAGGGGGCTTTGCCCCCTCGCGCCTGCGGCGCTCACCGCCAAGGATGTTTGGCGCAGGAGGAAGCAGTTCAGCCGATCAGCTTGCTCAATTTCATGGCGACGCCCATGTCGCCGGAAACCTTGATCTTGCCCATCATCACCGCGGTCATCGGGTTCAGCTTGCCGGCGAGCAGCTTTTGCAGGTTGTCTGCGGACAGGCGCAGCGTGCAATCGGTGTCCCGGTCCAGGGTTGTGGCATCCCCCTGTGAGAGCACGATGACGCCGTCATCGCCGCAATCGAATTTCAGCGAGCCATCGAAAGTTTTGCCGGCGAGCCCAGTGCGGATGCCCGCTGCGATATCTTCAAGTGCCATGGTGTCCTCCCTTGCCTGACGTGAGCGTTAGGCAGGCAAGGCGGTCCGGGCAATATTGACCAAAGGGGAAGCTGGCGGATTACCCGCCGGCAAGCGCGTCCTGGGTGAGCGGGCAGGGTTGGCCATCATAGAAGGCGACAAGCACCTCCCGAAACTCTGCCGGCGCGCCGGGCACGGCGGCAAACAGCGTCATCGAGGAGCGCAGTTTCTTGGCGTCGATGCTGCCAAGGATCTGTTCCGGCGCTTTGCCGCGATGCTGCAGCATCAGCTGGCTGACCTCGACCAGGCGGGCGCGGAGTTTATCGTGGTTCAGGTAGGCGGTAGCCTCCGCCAGATCCTCGATCCCGTAAAGCTGCGCCATGTGGGAGCGGCAGAGTTCGGCCAGCTGGGGAAAGACGAACCACATCCAGTGGCTCGTCTTCTGTCCTGCTGAGAGCTCACTCAGGACAGCCGCCCAGACGGTGTCCTGAGCCTCGACGAACATGTCCAGCTCTTCCGCGAAATCATCCTCGAAATCGCCGTCTATGCCGTCTTGATCACTCACTTTTTGATCCGGCGCTCGCGGGCGGCCAGCAGCTTGAGACGCAGGGCGTTCAGCTGGATGAAGCCTGCGGCGTCCTTCTGGTCGTAGGCGCCGGCGTCTTCTTCAAAGGTCACATGCGCCTCGGAGTAGAGCGAGTTGTCCGACCAGCGGCCAACGGTAGAGGCCAGGCCCTTGTAGAGCTTCACGCGCACGGTGCCGGAGACGAATTCCTGGCTCTTGTCGATGGCGGCCTGCAGCATTTCGCGTTCCGGCGAGTACCAGAAGCCGTTGTAGATAAGCTCTGCGTATTGCGGCATCAGCTGGTCCTTCAGGTGCATCGCGCCGCGGTCCATTGTGATGGATTCGATACCGCGGTGGGCTTCCAGCAGGATGGTGCCGCCCGGAGTCTCGTAAATGCCGCGGGACTTCATGCCGACGAACCGGCCTTCGACCAGGTCGAGGCGGCCGATGCCGTGCTTGCGCCCGTATTCGTTCAGTTCGGTCAGGATGGTGGCCGGGCTCATCGCTTCGCCGTTGATGCTGACCGCATCGCCCTTCTCGAAGCCGATCTCGATGTATTCGGGAGTGTCGGGCGCGTCCTCGGGGTGGACGGTGCGCTGGTAGACGTAATCGGGCGCTTCCAGCGCCGGGTCTTCCAGCACCTTGCCCTCGGAGGATGTGTGCAAAAGGTTCGCATCAACCGAGAAGGGTGCTTCGCCGCGCTTGTCCTTGGCGACGGGGATCTGGTGCGCCTCGGCAAACTCCAGCAGTTTGGTGCGCGAAGACAGGTCCCATTCGCGCCACGGCGCGATTACCTTGATGTCGGGGTTCAGCGCATAGGCGGCCAGTTCGAAACGGACCTGGTCGTTGCCCTTGCCGGTGGCGCCATGTGCAACCGCGTCGGCGCCAGTGGCCTCAGCAATCTCAACCAGGCGCTTGGAGATCAGCGGGCGGGCGATGGAGGTGCCCAGCAGATAGAGGCCCTCATAGACCGCATTGGCGCGGAACATCGGGAACACGAAGTCGCGGACAAATTCCTCGCGTACATCCTCGATGAAGATGTTCTCCGGCTTTATGCCCAGCATTTCCGCTTTCTTGCGGGCGGGCTCCAGCTCTTCACCCTGGCCGAGATCGGCGGTGAAGGTGACAACTTCGCAGCCGTATTCGGTCTGCAGCCATTTCAGGATGATCGAGGTGTCGAGGCCACCGGAATAGGCGAGCACAACTTTCTTGGGCGCGGACATGGAATTCCCTCTCAGGTCAGAACGCCTGCGGCGTATCGGGTTTTGGCCGCAAGGGCAAGGTTTTCCGGGGTTTCGCGCACCGCGTTCGGTAACTAGGGTTCGCGCCAGAACGTGATTTTCATACTGGAGCAGATTTTCATGAAACCATGGGCCCTATTCAGCCATTCTGTCGGAATGCTGGCGCGGAACTTCGGCGATATGCTGCGGGTTTTTCTGGTTCCCACGCTGTTGATCGTTGCGCTGTTTGCAACGTTTTTAAAGATGACTGGGGTGTGGGAAACCTTGCAGTGGGGCGTGGTAACCCCGATGCCAGAGAATTCAGGCTTAAGCGGCCCGCTGTTCCTGGTTTCAGTCCTTTCGCTCTTGATTGGGATGTGGAGCGTTGTTGCTTGGCACCGCTTTGTCCTGCTTGAGGAAATGCCGCAGGGCTGGCTGCCGCGCCTGGAGGGTAGCCGGGTAATGGCTTATTTCGGCCGGTCTTTGCAGATTGCACTGGTCCTGATCTGTATGATGATCCCCGTAATGCTCGTGGCTCTTCTGGTGACAACCATCCTCAGCGGGGCAGGGCCGGCTGCCCTGCAATGGATCAGCCTGCCGATTGCAATCTTCACCACCTATCTGATCCTCAGGCTGTCGGTAATACTGCCCGCGGCGGCGCTGGGCGCGGGGATGGGGCTTCGGGATGCCTGGAACTCCACCTCAAACGCCTTCGGCGACTTGCTTGGACTGGCCGCCATTCTGGTTGCGGCCCAGTATGCAGCTCAATTCATCGCAACAGCCTTGTCAGCTTCTCCGTCGCTGGCCGCTGGTGTTTCAATCCTGATCTCAGCTGCGTTGGCGCTGTTGAACATCAGCCTGCTGACCACCCTTTACGGCCACTATGTCGAAGGCCGCCCGGTCTGAATGCCGGTATTCTTATGTATGCTTTGCACCCGCCTCTTGCCTTAGGGGCGGGCATACGCCACTGAAGGATACATGAGCGATTTCAAGACCCAGGCCCGCGCCGCTGAACAGGCGATGCGCGATGTGTTTCCCGCGACACCCTTGCAGCGCAACGTGCATCTGTCCGAACGCTTCGGCGCTGACATTTACCTCAAGCGCGAGGACCTGAGCCCGGTCCGTTCCTACAAAATCCGCGGCGCGCTGAATGCGATGCGCAAGCAGCCGGACCAGGAGCTGTTCGTCTGCGCCTCTGCAGGGAACCATGCCCAGGGCGTTGCCTTCATGTGCCGTCACATGGGCAAGCGCGGTGTGATCTTTATGCCGGTCACAACGCCGCAGCAGAAGATCCAGAAGACCCGGATGTTCGGTGGTGACAATATCGAGATCCATCTGGTTGGCGACTATTTCGACATCTGCCTGGCGGCAGCGCAGGAATGGTGCGCGCAGGAAGGCGGGCATTTCCTGTCACCCTTCGACGATGCGGATGTCATCGAAGGCCAAGCCTCCATTGCGGTTGAAATTGAGGCTCAGTTTGGCAAGGCCCCGGATCACGTTCTGTTGCCGGTGGGCGGCGGCGGCATGTCAGCGGGCGTTTCCTCCTGGTTTGGTGAGGATGTGCACAGCCTGTTCGTGGAGCCTGAAGGCGGCGCCTGCCTGCGCGCAGCGCTGGCGGCGGGCAAGCCGGTGCCGCTGGACACCGTCGACACCTTTGTCGATGGTGCGGCGGTGGGGCGGATCGGCGATCTGCCCTTTGATATTCTGAAGGATGTGCCGCTGCCGGATGTGCTGGCAATCTCTGAAGACCGCATTTGCGCGACCATCATCGAGATGCTGAATGTCGAGGGTATCGTGCTGGAGCCGGCGGGCGCGCTGTCGGTCGAGGCGCTGCAGGATGTGCGCTCCTGGATCCGCGGCAAGACTGTGGTCTGCGTCACGTCCGGCGGTAATTTCGATTTTGAACGGCTGCCCGAGGTCAAGGAACGGGCGCAGCGCTATTCCGGGGTGAAGAAATACTTCATCCTGCGGCTGCCGCAGCGGCCTGGCGCGCTGAAGGAGTTTCTGGGCATCCTGGGCCCTCAGGACGACATCGCCCGCTTTGAGTACATGAAGAAATCAGCCCGCAATTTCGGCTCTGTCTTGATCGGGATCGAAACCAAACGGCCGGAAAACTTTGAGCAGCTGTTCGCGCGGCTGGATGCTGCTGGGATGACCTATACGGACATCACACGGGACGAAACACTGGCGCAATTCGTGATCTGAGGCTAGCGGCCGGGGTCAGAATTTTTCCGACATGCCGGTCAGAAAGGCAGACTTGGAAGCCTGAAACTTGGTGATGATGGCAGGGAGATCCACATCGTCTGCGCCGCCCTGCGCTGATTTTCTCTCGCCGTCCAGGCAGAGTGCGGAAAAATCTGCAAACCCGAGGTTGAGCGCGCTGCCTTTCAGGAAGTGCAGGTCCTGCTCCAGCTGGCTGCGGTCGCCGTCTTGCAGCTTACCGATAACCTCTTCGACTTCTTCGAGAAATATCTCTACGACTTCCTCGAAATCTTCTGCACCCACTTCTTCGCGCAGCTCGGTCACGCGCGGCCAGTCAATCATGTATCTTGTCCTTACGATCAGTCGCCATGCGCGATTTCTTAAGTTGATTGCAGTAAAAATATAGTGAAATAAAGGGGGAAGCTCAAATTTTAGGTTTCACCGCCTGTTAAATTTCTGGACCGATAGTATCACAAGACTGTCTGATTTTGCCATTTGTGAGGTGCCTTCGGTGCTGCCAGAAAGTTCGATGGACAACGAGGACCACACAGTGGCCGGATCAATACGCCGTGTGCTGGTTGTCGATGACAGCCGCCTGCAAAGACGCATCCTTGTGGCTTCACTGAAGAAATGGGGTTTTGAGGTCGTCGAGGCCGAGAGCGGCGAGGCCGCGATGGAGATCTGCCAGGCGGAAACACCGGATCTGATCCTCAGCGACTGGATGATGCCGGGGATGAACGGGCTGGAGTTCTGCCGCGCCTTCCGGGCCCGCTCAAGCGAGGATTACGCCTATTTCATCCTGCTGACCTCCAAAAGCGAAAAGAACGAGGTCGCCGAGGGGCTTGATGCCGGCGCCGATGACTTCCTGACCAAGCCGGTGAGTTCTGATGAACTGCGCGCGCGCATCTCCGCGGGGGAGCGGATCCTGCGCATGCAGCGGGAGCTGTCAGAAAAGAACCGCATTGTCTCCGAAACGCTGGGCGAGCTGCAGCGCGTGTATGACGCGATCGACAAGGACCTGATCCAGGCCCGCAAGATCCAGGAATCGCTGGTGCCGGAACTGTCCAAGACTTTTGGCTCTTCCACCGTCAGCCTGCTGCTGAAACCCTGCGGACACATCGGTGGCGACCTGGTGGGCATGTTCTCACCGGGCGTGAACCGAATCGGCTTCTACTCCATCGACGTGTCGGGTCATGGCATCACCTCCGCGATGATGACGGCGCGGCTGGGCGGTTATCTATCCTCCAATTATTTCGATCAGAACGTCGGGATGGAGAAACGGTTTAACCGCTTCTACGCCCTGCGCCAGCCGGAGGAGGTGGCCAGCCTGCTGAATGCCAGGCTGATCGCCGACACCGGCATCGAAGAATACTTCACCATGGCTTACTGCATTGCTGACCTGCGCAGCGGGGTCGTCAAGATGGTGCAAGCCGGGCATCCGCACCCGCTGCTGCTGCGGAAAAATGGCGAGATGGAATTCATCGGCAAGGGCGGCGTCCCGGTGGGTCTGGTGCCGGATATCGGTTACAGCCAGGAAGAATTCACCATGGAGCGCGGCGACCGCCTGCTGCTGTTTTCAGACGGCTTCACCGAGGCGCGGCTGGAAGGTGGTTCCATGCTGGAACCCGAAGGCCTGCTTGAGCTGGTGGGAAAATGCGGATCCGGCCAGAGCGGCAAAGAGTTCCTGGACGATCTGTACTGGCACCTGACCCAGGTGATGAGCAAGGAACACGGGCTGGAAGATGATGTCTCAGCGACCTTGTTCGAGTATCAAGGTCCCTGAACCTGCCACAGCTTCAGTCTGATGGTGTCCTGGCCGCGGCTGGGATTTTGTGTATTTGGGAGGTGGGTTTAGCCCGAATTCACAGGCGTGCTGCCAGCCGGGCTGCGAAATGGCGGTCGCCGGCGTTGCCCAGCCTGACGGCGGCCTCCTGCGGATCAACCCACAGCGCTTCATGCCCGTCTTCCAACGGCGGGCCAATGCGGCGCAGCGGCCGGGCAATGTAAATATGGCACAGCTTTTCGGCCCACAGATCGTATTCCGGCATATAGGCGAAACGCCGGAACATCCCCAGCTTGCGCGGGGCGGATATCTTCCAGCCGGTTTCCTCATACACCTCGCGGTGCAGGGCAGGGATCGGCGATTCGCCAGGGTCGATGCCGCCGCCCGGCAGCTGCAGGTCAGGGTGGGGGTCGTACTGGCAGGTGATCAGCAGCTTGCCGCCCCGCGGCAGCAGCGCATAAGCTCCCGGCCGCATCCGGTAGCGCCGGCCTTTTTGCGGCGTATCGCCAAAACGTCTGATCACGGGCCGGCCCCTTCACTCCAGTATCATTTCTCCTATATAGCCCCGGTATGCCAATCCCCGGCGCGTAAGGAAACCCCATGACTCTTGGTTCGAAAATCGCGTGGGACGACACCGTCCTGCCCTTCCAGCTTGATGTATCCGACATGCGCGGCCGCGTGGCGCGGCTGGACGGTGTGCTGGATGGTATCCTGAAACAGCATGACTATCCGCCAGCGGTTGAGGCGCTGGTCGCCGAGATGGCGCTGCTGACGGCGCTGATCGGTCAGACCATTTCGCTGCGCTGGAAACTGTCGCTGCAGGTGCAGTCCAAGGGTGCGGTGCGGATGATCGCCACCGACTATTACGCGCCGCAGAAGGAGGGCGAGATCGGCCAGATCCGCGCCTACGCCAGCTTTGACCGCGAGCGCCTGACCGATGGCGATCCGTTCGAGCAGGTGGGCGAAGGCTATTTCGCGATCCTGATCGACCAGGGCAACGGCACCCAGCCTTATCAGGGCATCACCCCTCTGGCGCAGGGTTCGCTCAGCGCCTGCGCAGAGGCCTATTTCGCCCAGTCCGAACAGCTGCCCACCATGTTCAAGCTGAGTTTTGGAAAATCGGCTGAGCCGGGCGTGCCCGAGCATTGGCGCGCAGGCGGCGTGATGCTGCAGAGCATGCCCAAGGCGTCGCCTTTCGCGGCACAGAGCGAGGGGACGGGAGAGGTCCTGCAAGCCTCCGATCTGGTCACCGGTGACGAGGAAGAGAACTGGAACCGGGTCACCATGCTGCTGAACACGGTGGAAGATCTGGAACTGATCGGACCGTCGGTCACCCCCACGGACCTGCTGATCCGATTGTTTCACGAGGAACAACCGCGGGTCTACGATTTTCAGCCGGTGCGCTTCGGCTGCACTTGCTCGGAAGACCGCGTGCGCCAGAGCCTGTCGATCTACTCGGCCAAGGACATCGAAAAGATGACCACCGATGACGGCCGGGTGACCGCGGACTGCCAGTTCTGCGGCGCGCATTACGACCTGGACCCCGCGTCGCTGGGGTTTGACGCGGAAAACCCGCCCAGTGAGTGAGCCCGCACAAGATCTTACGGACAAAATAGCCGCCGCGCTGAAGCTGGAGGGCGGCGGCTCTTCCGATTTCGATCTCAACCCCGGCACGGTGCTGCCGGAAGGGCGCAAGCTGCGGGATGCCGGCGTTCTGGTGCCGGTCTCCATCGCCTCCGGCACGCCCCGGCTGATCCTGACCAAACGGTCCTCGGCGCTCAAGCACCACCCGGGACAGATCGCGTTTCCCGGCGGCAAGGTGGACGCGGGCGACAAGGACGCCTGCGCCGCCGCCCTGCGCGAAGCCTGGGAGGAAATCGGCCTGCCGCAGGACCTGCCTGAGATTCTCGGCTGCCTGCCGGAGCATGAGACGGTGACCGGCTTCTCCGTGACCCCGGTGGTTGCCTTGATCCGCGAAAGATTTGCCGCACGCCCGGAAGCAGGGGAAGTGGCCGAAGTTTTTTCTGTTCCGCTAAGACACGTTCTGCACACGGAAAACTACATTATCGAGTCGCGCCGCTGGCGCGGGACCCGCCGGCGCTATTATACCGTACCTTATGGGCCCTATTACATTTGGGGCGCCACCGCGCGGATGCTGCGCGGCTTTGCGGCACGGATGGAGAGCTGATGCGGATCGACCAGCCCTGGCTTAAGGATCAGGCAACTCAGGCGGTTTTCGAGGCCGTTACCGCAGATGGTGCGCAGGTGCTGTTTGTTGGCGGTTGCGTGCGCAACGCGCTGCTGTGCGAGCCGGTCTCCGACATGGATATCGCCACCGATGCGCGGCCGGAGCAGGTATTGGAGCTCGCCGCCCGAGCCGGAATCAAGGCGGTGCCGACCGGGATCGACCACGGCACCGTGACCCTGATCAAAAACGGTATCCCGCATGAGATCACCACCTTTCGCAAGGACGTGGCCACCGACGGCCGCCGGGCTGTGGTGGCGTTTTCAACCGATATAGCCGAGGACGCCCGCCGCCGCGATTTCACCATGAATGCGATTTACGCGCGCCCGGATGGCGAAGTAGTCGATCCGCTGGGCGGCCTGCCGGATCTGACCCAGCGCCGGGTGCGGTTTATCGGAACGGCGGAAAACCGCATCCGTGAGGATTACTTGCGCAGCTTGCGGTATTTCCGCTTTCATGCCTGGTACGGCGATCACACAGAAGGCTTTGATCCGGATGCGCTGGCGGCGATTGCTGCCAATCTGGACGGGCTGGCGTCGCTGTCCAAGGAGCGCGTCGGCGCGGAGCTGTTGAAGCTGCTGGCGGCTCCCGATCCTGCGCCCTCGGTTGCAGCAATGCGGCAGACCGGCGTCCTGGCTCAAATTCTGCCGGGTGCCGATGACCGCGCCCTGGCGCCTCTGATTCACCTGGAGGCGGGGCGTCCGGCTTCCGGTATCCGCCGCCTTGCTGCGCTGGGCGGGGGAGGTCTGCAAGAGGCCCTGCGGCTGAGCAAGGCACAGGCCTCTCATCTGGCCGCAATCCGCGCGGCCGCATCTGGCACCGCGGCGGCGGGGGAGCTGGGATACCGGCTCGGCGCGGAGAAGGCACTGGATTCACTGCTGCTGCGCGCTGCGCTGCTGGAGCAGCCGTTTTTCCCCGATTTAGAGACTGAAATCGCGCTGGGCGCGGAGGCAGTTTTCCCGGTGAAAGCCCGGGATCTTCTGCCGGATCTGCAAGGGCCGGCTTTGGGTGCGGCAGTAAAGAAGCTGGAAGCGGACTGGATTGCGTCGGGGTTCACCCTCAGCCGCGAAGAGCTGCTGGGCACCCTCCGCTGACAAGGGGTGTCAGCAGCGTCACAACCTTGGGGGGTGACAAAGCTGCCAATCTTGCGTACCCATAGGGCAGCCACCACATGACGGAGGAATGCTGATGTATTACGGGATCTGGTTTCTTTAACGCCTGAGACCTTGCCCCGTTTGACGTGGGAGCCTTGGGCCGCCCGCTGTCTGCATCTGTATTCCGATTTGCTCGAACGCCAGGAGCACCCGCATGTTTCGCTATTTTGAAAACCTCATTGACCCCTATTGCGCCTACCCGGAAAGCAACACGCCGCCGACGCGGCTGTGGCCGTTCCTGCGCGACTACTCCAAGCCGTTCAAATCCGTCTTTATCCTGGCTGCGCTGATGTCGGTCGTGGTCGCGGGGATTGAGGTTGGCTTGATCTATTATATGGGCCGTATCGTTGACCTGATGTCGGGCACCCCGTCCGAGGTCTGGGAGGCGCATGGCACAGAATTGATCGTGGTCGCCCTGTTCATTCTGCTGTTGCGGCCGCTGATCCAGCTTTTGGACGTTGTGCTGCTGAACAACACGATCCTGCCGAACTTTGGTACCCTGATCCGCTGGCGGGCACACAAGCACGTGCTGCGCCAGTCGGTGGGCTGGTTCGAGAACGATTTTGCCGGGCGGATTGCCAACCGGATCATGCAAACCCCGCCCGCTGCGGGAGAGGTGGTCTTTCAGGTCTTTGACGCCATCACCTTCTCGCTGGCCTATCTGGTGGGCGCGGCAGTGCTGCTGTGGGTTGCCGATGTGCGTCTGATGCTGCCTCTGGCGGTCTGGTTTGTCCTCTACGCGCTACTGGTGATGTGGACGGTCAAACGGGTCGGCCCGGCCAGCCAGGCATCGTCTGACGCGCGCTCTACCGTGACGGGGCGGGTGGTCGACAGCTATTCCAACATCCACTCGGTCAAGATGTTCGCCCATCACGACCGGGAGCTGACCTATGCCCGCGAGGCAATCGAGAACACCCGCAAGACGTTCCAGACAGAGATGCGCATTTTCACCATCATGGATGCCACGCTGGTCACGCTGAACGGACTGCTGATTGTCGGTGTGGTTGGCTGGGCCGTGATGCTGTGGATGCAAGGCAGTGCTTCGGTGGGTCTGGTGGCAGCGGCCACGGCGCTGACCCTGCGGCTGAACGCGATGACCGGCTGGATCATGTGGGCGCTGACCTCCTTCTTCCGCCAGCTGGGGGTTGTGGCCGAGGGGATGGAGACTATTGCCCAGCCCATCGACCTGGTGGATGCCGCCAATGCGGAGCCGCTGCGGCTCACCAAGGGCGAGATCGAGCTGCGCAACCTATCGCACCATTACGGGCGGGAGGCCGGCGGGCTGGACAGGATCAGCCTGACCATCCAGCCGGGCGAGAAGATCGGCCTGATCGGGCGCTCGGGCGCCGGTAAATCGACCCTGGTGAAACTGCTTTTGCGATTCTACGACGCCGAGAGCGGGCAGATCCTGATCGACGGCCAGGACATCCGGGCGGTGACACAGGACAGCTTGCGCAGCCACATCGGCATGGTCCAGCAGGACAGCGCGCTGATGCACCGCTCAGTGCGGGACAACCTGCTGTACGGACGTCCGGACGCGACAGAGGCGCAGATGATCGCCGCCGCAAAACAGGCGCAGGCGCATGAGTTCATTCTGGACCTTGAGGATCCGGAGGGGCGCAAGGGATATGACGCCCATGTCGGCGAGCGCGGCGTCAAACTGTCCGGCGGGCAGCGCCAGCGGGTGACCTTGGCGCGGGTGATCCTGAAGGACGCGCCGATCCTGGTGCTGGACGAGGCCACCTCGGCGCTGGATTCCGAGGTCGAAGCAGCGATACAGGAAACGCTCTACGGCATGATGCAGGGCAAGACGGTGATCGCCATTGCACACCGGCTGTCCACCATCGCGCAGATGGATCGTATCCTGGTGATGGATCAGGGCCGTATAGTTGAAGAAGGCTCGCATGAGGCGCTATTGCAGGCGCAGGGGCTTTATGCACAGCTTTGGGCGCGCCAGTCCGGCGGCTTCCTGAACATCGAGGCAGCAGAATGAACATAGGCAACCTGATCGACGCCTTCCGCCCGGCAGAGGGCCCGCCGCCGCAACGGCTGGGGTCCTTCTTGCGCTGGTGCCTGGCCGGCGCCTGGCCGATGCTGCTGCTGGCGGCGGCATTCTCGGCGCTGGCCGGCGGAATGGAGGCGGGCACAGCCTTCATCCTGGGGATGGTCATCGACACCGCAATTTCCAGCGGACCGGAACAGTTTTTTTCGGCTGGCAATGTGGCTGTCATCGCACTCGCGCTGGGCTTTTTCCTGATTGTGCGCCCTGTGCTGTTCGGCCTCTCTGCAGCCTCCAATGCCATCGTGGTGCAGCCTAATGTGAACCCGCTGGTGCTGTCGCGTCTGAACCGCTGGACATTGGGCCAATCGGTTCGGTTCTTTGACGACGATTTTGCCGGGCGGATCGCCCAGAAGCAGATGCAGACGGCAACCGCCGTCACCTCCGTGACCACCGAGATGATCAATGTTGTCGCCTTTGCATTGGCGTCTCTTGCTGGCTCTTTGGCCTTGTTAGGGTCTATTGATTGGCGCATTACCGGGGTGTTTCTGGTCTGGCTGATCGCCTATTTCGCGCTGATCCGCTGGTTTCTGCCACGCATCCGCAAGCGGTCCGGCGCACGGGCCGGGGCGCGGGCGATGGTGACCGGGCAGGTTGTCGACTCGATTACCAACATCAAGACGGTCAAGCTGTTTGCCCATGCCGACCATGAGGAGCGCACCGCCCAGGACGCCATGGTGCGGTTCCGCGATAAGTCACTGCATTTCGGCTATCTCTCCGCCAGCTTCCGGTTTTGCCTGATGTGCCTGGCGGGCGTTCTGCCGGTGTTGCTCATCGGCGCGACGCTGTTGCTGTGGCAGTCCGGCACGGCGACCGAAGGCGACATCGTGGCGGCAGGCGCGGTCTCGATCCGCATCGCCCAGATGACCGGCTGGGTCAGCTTCACGCTTATGGCGATTTACTCCAACGTCGGCGAGATCGAGAACGGCATGAAGACACTATCCGTCCGCGACAGGGTAGAGGATACGCCCGGCGCCAAGCCGCTGGAGGTCACCGAAGGCGAGATCGTCTTTGACCAGGTCGAGTTTGCCTATGGCCGCGACGTCGGCGGCGTGCAGGGCATCGACCTGACTATTCATCCCGGCGAAAAGCTGGGCATCGTCGGGGCCTCAGGGGCGGGGAAATCCACGCTCGTGTCGCTGCTGCTCAGGCTTTATGACGGAGAGAGTGGCCGGATTCTTATCGACGGTCAGGATATTGCGACGGTCACCCAGAACTCACTGCGCAGTCAGATCGGCATGGTCACCCAGGAGACCGCCATGTTCAACCGCTCGGCGCGGGAAAACATTCTCTATGGGCGGCCGGATGCGTCTGAGGAAGAGGTCGCCGCGGCGGCACACAAGGCCGAGGCGCATGAATTCATCACCGAGCTGGAGGATGGCCAGGGCCGCACCGGCTATGATGCCTTTCTGGGTGAGCGCGGAGTGAAACTGTCCGGCGGGCAGCGGCAGCGGATCGCATTGGCCCGCGCCATTCTGAAGGACGCGCCCATCCTGGTGCTGGACGAGGCCACCTCGGCACTGGATTCGGAGGTTGAGGCCGCGATCCAGGCAGCGTTGCACCGGGTGATGGAAGGCAAAACGGTGCTGGCGATTGCCCACCGTCTGTCGACGCTCAGCGAGATGGACCGGATCATCGTGATGGAGAAGGGCCGCATCGCTGAAAGCGGCAGCCATGATGAACTGCTGGCCAGGGGCGGTCTGTATGCACAGTTCTGGGCGCGCCAGTCCGGTGGTTTCATCTGCACCGACGAGGAGCAGGCGGCGGCAGAGTAACCTGACCGGCGCATTTTGCTTTTGCTGATCCCTGTGCCGCGCTATTGAGCCGCCATGACTGATGCAGCCAGAACCACAGCAACAATCAGCCGGCTGGGCCATCAAGGCGATGGCGTGGCCGATGGCCCTTTGTTTGCCCCGCGCACCCTTCCGGGCGAGACTGTCAGCGGCATTGCCGAGGGCAGCCGTTTGACCAGCATCCGCATTGAGACGCCCTCGGAGCACCGTGTGCAGCCGCCCTGCCGCCATTACAAGTCCTGCGGCGGCTGCCAGCTGCAGCACGCCAGCGACAGCTTTGTGGCGGAGTGGAAGACGGATGTGGTGCGCAATGCACTGAGCGCGCAGGGGCTGGAGACGGAGTTCCGGCCCATCCACACCTCGCCGGCCCGGTCCCGCCGCCGCGCAACGCTGGCGGTGCGGCGCACCAAGAAAGGCGCGATGGCCGGGTTTCACGGCCAGGCGTCGGACGTGATCACCGAAATTCCCAACTGCCAGCTGCTGGAGCCGGCCCTGATGGCTGCGATTCCGGTGGCGGAAGCGCTGGCCCTGGCAGGGGCCAGCCGCAAAACGCCACTTGCGGTGACAGTCACCACGTCGGAAGCGGGTCTCGACATGCTGATCAAAAACGGCAAGCCGCTGGACGGCCCGTTGAGGATCGAGCTGGCGCAGCTGGCCGACAGACACCGGATTGCCCGGCTGACCTGGGACGACGAGCCGGTGGCGATGGAGCAGCCTCCGGTGCAGCCTTTTGGAAAGGCCCTGGTCTGCCCGCCTCCGGGTGCTTTTCTGCAGGCCACGCGTGAGGGCGAGGCGGCCCTCCTGGACGGGGTGCTGGAAATCACCAAAGGTGCCAAGCGGATCGTCGATCTGTTCGCCGGATGCGGTACCTTTGCGCTGCCTTTGGCGCAGGCTGCTGAGGTCCACGCGGTGGAAGGCGAACGAGAAATGGTAGCGGCGCTTGATGCCGGCTGGCGCAAGGCAAAGGGACTGAAGAAGGTCACAACCGAAACCCGCGACCTGTTCCGCAATCCGCTGCTGCCCGAGGATCTGAACCCATTCGGTGCAGCCTTTGACGCGGCGGTAATCGACCCGCCCCGGGCCGGCGCCGAAGCGCAGGTTGCGCAGTTGGCCAAGGCCCGCACGCGGTTGATCGCCTATGTCTCCTGCAACCCGGTGAGCTTTGCCCGCGATGCAAAGACGCTGGTTGCAGCGGGCTATAGCCTTGACTGGGTCCAGGCCGTTGACCAGTTCCGCTGGTCGGCGCATACCGAACTGGTTGCTCGGTTCACACTGAAAGACTGATATGACGGATACCCAAGCGATGACACCAACCCAACGGCTGGCAGCCATTCTGGACAGTGACCTTTTCGGCCGGTTCATCATCGCGGTCATTCTGGTCAACGCGGTGACCCTGGGACTGGAGACGTCGCCATCGGTCATGGCCAGGGCCGGCGGTCTGATCCATCTGATCGACAATACCTGTCTGACGATCTTCGTGGTGGAGATCCTGGCCAAGCTTTATGTGCGCCGGCTGCGGTTTTTCCTGAACGGCTGGAGCGTGTTCGATTTCGTGATTGTCGGCATCGCACTGGCACCGGGGGCCCAGGGGCTGTCGGTGCTGCGGGCGCTGCGCATCCTGCGGGTTCTGCGGGTGATTTCGGTCGCGCCGCGGCTGCGCCGTGTGGTCGAAGGCTTCATCACCGCACTGCCCGGAATGGGGTCGGTGTTCCTGCTGATGGCGATCATCTTCTATATCGGCGCGGTGATCTCCACCAAACTATTCGGCCAGGACTTCCCGGAATGGTTCGGCGACCTGGGCCTCAGCGCCTATTCGCTGTTCCAGATCATGACACTGGAAAGCTGGTCGATGGGGATCGTGCGGCCGGTAATGGAGGTGCATCCTCACGCCTGGGCCTTCTTTGTGCCCTTCATAATGGTCACCACCTTTGCGGTGGTGAACCTCCTGGTCGGCCTGATCGTGAATTCGATGCAGGATGCCCACCACGAGGAGGAGGGCGAGCGCACCGATGCCTACCGGGACGAAGTGCTGAGCCGGCTGGAGGCCATCGAGCAGAAAATTTCCAGCCTCGCAGAAGAAGACAGGAAATTGTGAATTTTCTTAATCCCGGTTTCGCGGTATGGCCTGAATAGAGGCAAACAAGAAATACAGGCTGAACAATGAACAGAAGGGCATTCGGGGTCGGTGCTGCCGCAAGCCTTGCACTGGCAGGTTGCAGCAGGTCAGGCGGCGCGGCGCGCAGGTTCCAGTTCTATGAAGGACCCAAGGTCACTTCGGTGGTGATCAATAAGGGCTCGCGCAAGATGTATCTGCTGCACAATGAAGAGGTGCTGCGGGAGTACGACGTTGATCTGGGTTTTGCGCCGCAGGGCCACAAGCAGTTCGAGGGCGACGGTAAAACCCCGGAAGGCACCTATAAGATCGACCGCCGCAACCCCAACAGCCGGTACCATCTGTCCGTCGGCATTTCCTATCCGAATGGGCAGGACAGGGCCAAGGCGCATGCGGCGGGCAAGCAGCCCGGCGGCGAGATCTTTATCCACGGGCAGCCCAACAACCCCAAGGAGCGCAAGCGCGCGGCGCGGGTCAGCGATTGGACCGCGGGCTGCATTGCGGTGTCAAACGACGAGATCGAAGAGATCTATGCCATGGTGCAGGACGGAACCACCATCGCCTTGCGGCCCTGAACCGCAATCAGGCGGCGGCGGGCTCCCGCGCCTGCAGATGCGCCGGCAGGGCCGGCACCTCTTGGCAGCCTTGGGCATGGCGCCGTGCTGGCTCAGCTGCCCATCACCAGCGTCCACCAGATTTTGCCATTCGGCTCCTGAAACCAGGAAAAGCCCATATTCGCGGCCTTCGGATCCAGAATCACCGCGCGGGTTGCGGGACGTTCCAGCCAGGCGGTCAGCGTCTGCTGCTCATTTTCGTAGGTTTCCGAGATATTCTCGCCCAGCAGCGTGCCGGTGTAGCCCGCCCGCGTGACCCGGTCGAGCGGCGAGGAGCCGTCGGAGCCGAAGTGCCAAGGCCGGTTTTGCACCGACATATCGCGCGAGTGGGTCGCGGCGGCGGCGGTCAGCTCAGCGTTCAGCTGAACTGCTTGCGCACCTGCGGCCTGGCGCAGCGCATTGACGGAATCTAGCATCCGGATCTGGACCTTGTCCGCATTGCGGATGCGGTAGGTGCTGCTGGAGTCGGTTGCAGGCGTGCAAGCGGCCGCAACAGTCAGAATGGCCGCAGCCATAAGCAGAAAAACGCGATTCATAATTCTCTCATGCTCCGTCAGTTGCTTTTGCACTTATCCTTCCTGTGGCCGGGAGGCAAACGGGGTGGCAGAAATATGCGGACCGGGGTGACGGATTGGTTTGCGACTGCGGCTTTCCGGCCATAAAATGCTAAAATCCTGTATCCCGATTGCGCAAGTTGGAATGAACCATGTCCCGTATCCCATTTAAGACCTTCAGCAGGCGGCACTTTCTTGCCGGCGGCGCCGCCCTGATTTCCTCCTCCGCGCTGGCGCAGGAAGATTCCGGAAACTCTCAGCAGGCTTTCGACCCGCTGCGGCCGCCGCCGGAGCCGGAACCGCCGGTCCAGCGCAATATCTCTGCTTTCCGGGCTAAGACGTGGCGGCCGTATTTCGACAATTTGCGCAACGGCGCGATTCTTGTCGATATCGACAGCCGGGCGCTGCACTACTGGTCTGCGGATGGAACCACGTACAAGCTTTTTCCCTCCTCGGTGCCGCTGTCTGACGATCTGACACGCCGCGGCCGCACCAAGGTGGTGCGCAAGGTGGAAGGGCCCAGCTGGTCGCCGACGCCGAACATGCTCAAACGCAATCCGGAATGGCCCGCATACGTGCCGCCGGGACCGGACAACCCGCTTGGCACCCATGCGCTGTACCTCAGCTGGAAGTATTACCGGATCCACGGAACCCATGACACGCGCAAAATCGGACGTAAATCGTCCAATGGCTGCATCGGGCTTTACAATGAACACATCGCCGAACTGTTCAGCTTCGCCAAAGTGGGCACACAGGTGTTGCTAATTTGACGCCACGGGAACAAGCGCTAGCCTGTTAACTATAACAAGCATTTGCAATCGCGCGATTTTGCTGGTTAGAAAAAAATACGAGGTATGTCTTGGGTGCGCGGTTCAGCTTTATGGCCCGCGCAAATTCTGGAGGTTAACATGAAAAAACTCGTTATCGCTGCCGCGCTGACCGCTGCTGCTTCGACCGCAACTGCAGGCAACCTGTCCGAGCCGGTTGTAGAACCGCCGGTCATCGTTGAAGAAGCACAGGGCTCGTCCAGCGGCATCCTGCTGCCGCTGCTGCTGCTGGTTCTGGTTGGCGCAGCTGTTGCATCGAACTAATTTCGATACACGGTTACAGAGAAGGCGGTGGTTCTCCACCGCCTTTTTTGTTGCCTGCACACCTCTGCGATAAGGGCAGTCAGACTGCTTCCACCTCGCGCATGATCTTGTCCAGAACACTGGTGATCATGTTTGCGTCATCCGAATCTATTGTCAGGGGCGGGCGGATTTTCAGGATATTGTCCTTGGGACCTTCGCTGCCGATCAGGATCCGGTGATCGCGCATCCGGTTTTTGATGTATGAACAGATCTCCGTGGCTTCGGAGCCATCCGGATTGATCAGCTCCACCCCCAGAAAGAGGCCCATTCCGCGCACATCGCCGACGCAAGCGTGCTTCTCCTCCAGTGCCTTCAACCCGTCAAACAGCTGAGCGCCGACCACTCGGGCATTTTCCTGAAGTTGTTCGTCATCGACGATATCCAGAACTTCCTTGCCGATTCGGCAGGAGAGGGTCGAGCCGCCAAAGGTTGAGAAAAACTCAATCCCGTTGTCGAAGCTCGCGGCGATTTCCTTGGTTGTGGCCAATACGCCTAGCGGGTGCCCATTGCCGATCGGTTTGCCCATCACAATGATATCCGGCAGCGCCCCCTGATGCTCAAAGCCAAAGTAGTATGCCCCCAAACGGCCCAGGCCGGTTTGCACTTCGTCAGCGATGCAGACACCGCCTGCGGAGCGGATTTTTTCATAAACCGCAGCCAGGTAGCCTTGTTGCGGGATGATCTGGCCGCCGACAGATGGAAAGGTTTCGGCTATGAAACCGGCAACACCGTGGCCCTTTTCCCGCAGACGGGCGATTGCCGGGTCTACGAGATCCGCGAACTTCTGCGCCCGGTCCGGATCGCCGCGCCGGTACGAGCCGCGATAGTCATCGGCAACTTCCACCAGCTCAACCCAATCCGCCTGCCCAACGCCGCCGGGCTTGTTGAACTTGTAGGCGGAGATGCTGATCGCTCCGGTGGTGTTGCCGTGGTAGCCGTGATCGGGCGTCACCATGCCCTTGGCGCCGGTATGGGCGCGAGCCAGGCGCAGGGCCAGCTCATTGGCCTCGGTGCCGGAGTTCACGAAAAAGCAGACCTCGAACCGGTCCGGCAGTTTTGACAGCACCTTTTCCGCAAAGGCGGTCTGTGCCGGATGCAGGTAGCGGGTGTTGGAGTTCATCCGTTTCAGTTGATCCGCCGCCACCGCCTGAATACGCGGATGGGCGTGGCCGACGTGCGGGACGTTGTTGTAAGCGTCCAGATAAGGCCGCCCCCATTCGTCGAACATGTGATGTTTCCAGCCGCGCAGCAGCATCACCGGGTCTTTGTAGGTAAGGCTCAGGTTGCCGCCGAAATGGGCGCGGCGGCCTGCCAGAACATCGTTTTTGCTGACCGGGTGATAGCGGACCTTTTCATCCGGCAGGTTCAGCAGCGCCGCCGGATTCGGACAGAGAGCCTGCCACAAATACATCTCATCAGGATCGCCGACGCCGGGCCAATCGGCCTCAATTCCGTCGGTGGTCAGCGCAAGCTGGAAGTGCACATGCGGCGCCCAGCCGCCGTTTTGGCCGGGATCGCCCAGGCGGCAGAGTTCCTCGCCTTTCTCGACGATACTGCCGGGCTTCAGCCGGTCGAGGAATTCTGGGTCCAGATGGCCGTATAGGGTATAGAACGGATCGCCCTCCGGCGTCTCGTGCCGCAGGATGATCACGCCGCCGTAGTCCAAGTGACCGTCGCGGTATTCGGCTGCAAAGACCTCACCGCGCAAGGGGGCAAACATCGGTGTGCCGGCCGTGGCAAAGGCGTCGATGGCCAGATGCACGGTACGCCGGTTGCTGGCTTTCCACGGTCCTTTGCGAAAAGCAGCATCCGTGTAGATTAGCCGCGGCTCATGATAGTAGCCCAGCCAGATCCGGCCATTGTCCTCGAACTCCTCGCCGACCCTGGCGGCCTCCTCCAGCGGCATATGGAACGGGTTCTGCGGCCAGGCGGAGTCCTCGACCGACAGCGCCCCCATCGGTGCGTCCGACAGGTCCTGCCCCATTAACGGGGCGAAGTTGCCGCGTTCCTTCTCCAGCCAGGCCATCACCCTGTCAGCGCCCTCCACCACCGGCAGGCCGCAGGCTGCACGCAGACGGGCCGTCAGCAGACTGCCATGCAGCGTATTGCCTTCCAGGAACCGCCAGGCCGGCGCTTGCGATATGGTGACATAGGAGTCGTCCGGGTTGTCCGCCGCCATCAGGGTGGAGTTCACCACGCTGACAGCCAACCGCGCGCGCAGCAGCGGCCATATCATGTCTACTTCGCCGGGTGTCAGCGGGCAGGCTTCATGGTAGCCCGCCACCAGCGCCGCAAGCGCAGCCTCCGGCGACGGATGGTCCAGCACGATATAGGCCGCGGCAATCGCCAGGTCGCAGACCCTTGGCGCGGCGCACATATCGCCGAGGTCGATAAGCCCCGACACCCGACGCGGCTCGCCCAGTTTTCCCGCCACCATGATGTTATAGTCATTGGCGTCATTGTGGATGGCCTGCTTGGGCAGCTGCGTCAAAACAGGCTCTAACTTGGCGAAATCCGCGCAGATCTCTTCAAGAATTGCACGGCGTGCGGGATCGGTGACGCAGGAAAGCCGGTCCTTAATCCAGCCTGCGCGCACCAGGTCCCATTTGAAATCACGCTCCAGACCTTCGTGCCGGAAATCCGCCAGCGCTGTGGCAGATCCGCCGAGCACTTGGCCCACCTCATGGATCAGCGCATCGCTTTTCGGCTCGGCCTTGGCATAGCAGCGCCCAGGCAGCTGGTTCAGCACCCAGACCAGCCGGCCCTGGCCGTTCTCGTCCGGGAGTGTCAGCAGAGAGCGGCCGTCAGCAGAGGAGATCACCCGCGGACAGGGCAGTTTGGGCTGGCGCATGGCGATATGCTCCAATGCCTTCACCTGCATGTCGACCAGCCAAGTCTCGCAGCCGGGGCGCATGGCCTTCAGGATATAGCCCTGACCATCTGCCTTCCGCGCCAGAAAGTTCAGGTCATACTCCCCATCAAGGCGGCTTAGTTCCGCCTTGATCCCCCAATACTGTTCAAGGGCGGCGGCCCAATGCGCAAGCGTCATCCAAACTCTCCCCGGTCTGCCGGCGTGCCCGGCGGTCCAATATTGGATCCTATTTGAACCGGGAAAGCGGTTTAGTCCAGCCAGCCTTGCAGGTTCTGCTCGATAACCCCGGCGAGTGCGGCGATATGGTCATCATCATCGTTGAGGCAGGGGATATAGAGGAAGTCCTCGCCGCCTGCGTGCTCAAAGCTTTCGCGGATTTCCTCGTTGATCTCTTCCAGCGTCTCGATGCAGTCGGCAGAGAAGGCCGGCGCAATCACCGCAATGTTCTTCTTACCTTCCTTGGCGAGCGTCGCGACGTGATCCACCGTGTAGGGTTTCAGCCATTCCTCGGGCCCGAAAACCGACTGGAAAGTCGAGGTGATCTGGGTGTCGTCCCAGCCCAGGCGCTCCTTCAGCAGGCGCGTCGTTTTCTGGCACTGGCAATGATAGGGGTCGCCCTGCATCAGATAGCGTTTCGGCATCCCGTGGTAAGACACCACCAAGATATCCGGGCGTTTTTCTGCCTTGGCATAGGCCTCCTCCACCGACCGCGCCAAAGCGTCGATATAGGCAGGCTGGTCGAAGTAGGGCGCGATCGTGCGCGCGGCGGGCTGCCAAGCTTCTTCCATCAGGGCGCGGAAGAACTGGTCGTTGGCAGTGCCGGAGGTCGCGCCGGCATATTGCGGGTAAAGCGGCACGAACAGGATCTTCTGGCAGCCGGCCTCCACCATCTGCCGCACCTTGGATTTGGTCGAGGGGTTGCCGTAGCGCATGCAGAAATCGACCATCACCTGATCGCCGTACCGCGCCTTCATCACCTCAGCCATCTTGGCGGTCTGGTCCTTGGTGATGGTCATCAGCGGGCTTTCGCCCTTGTCATGATTCCAGATCGACTTGTACGCCGCACCGGAGGAGAACGGGCGCTTGGTCAGGATGATCAGCTGCAGCAGCGGCTGCCATTTCCACGACGGGTAGTCGATCACCCGCTTATCGGACAGGAACTCATTCAGATACCGGCGCATCGGCCAATAGGAATGATCGTCCGGCGTGCCAAGGTTGGCCAGCAGGATGCCGACCTTCTCCGCCGGGATCTTGGGGTGATCGGCAGGGGCGTGGGCAGGGCATTTGGCGGTCCGGGCGGCGTCCAGCATGGGCAGGTCCTGTGGGGCTGAGAATTTCGGTGTTGGCGGCAAACTACTGTCTTTACGCGCAGAAGGCCAATTGGATCACATTGGCGCAGCCATAGCGGAAAGTTATCAGGGGTCGAGCTTGGTTTCCGGCACCTTCAGCGCATCGGCCAGGCGCATCTGGGCAGAGCCGGGGCGCAGGGGCTTTTGCTGGCTGTCCGACGGCGACCAGCCGGTGAGGCAGACCAGCTCAAATGTTGCGGGCAGCCGGCCGTCAGCGGTGGCGAAATGCTCGCGGTAGATGTGATCGGCCAGCTGGAACAGGCCGCGCGGCGCCGGGTGTTTCAGGCGCTGGGCAAGGGCGTTGGTCTCCCCCATGCCGCGCAGGTCGTGGATCAGATGGGTCAGGTCGCGGTATTCAGCGGTCAGCGGCACCAGGTCCGCCACCGGCAGTGCAAAACCGGCCCGCTGCAGCAGCCCGCCCAAGTCGCGGATCTCTCCCATCGGGGCAACGCGGGGGGACAGTCCGCCCATCACAACGGTCTCAGCTTCTGCCATGGCCGCGCGCAACTCATGCAGGGTCTGGCCGCCCAGCAGAATGACCAGCAGCAGCCCGTCTTCCGTCAGGGCGCGGCGGCATTGGATCAGCTGCCCGACCGGATCATTGGCCCAGTGCAGGCACATGGCATGGATCACCACATCATGCGCGCCTTGTTCCAAAGCCAGAACGTCCGTGTCGGCCACAATCTCCGCGTCCGGCTGAAACCCTTCCCAGACCTCCGGGAAAGGGGAGACCACGGCGGGTGCTGTAAAGGTTCTGTTAACCAGGCTCAGGCGATCCTCGGCCTCATCCCGCGCCATCTGGTGCAGGAACAAGGCGTCCGCGCGCCGGCGGGCGCGGCGGGCCGCCAGTGCGCGGCGGTCGAAGAGTTGTGCGGGCGCTTGTGTCATGGGGGCTATTTAGATGCTGCTGGCGGGGATTCAAACCGCTGTTTCACTGATCTATCCAGCCCAGTGCCTGGGCTGCGGCGGGCTGGTCGGCAGCGACTTTGGCCTGTGCGGCACGTGCTGGTCCGGGATGCGCTTCATCAGCGGCACTGTCTGCGAGGGCTGCGGTTCCCCGTTGCCGGGGGAGGGGGACGGTTTCCGCCTGGAATGCGACAGCTGCCTGCGCCATCCGCGGCCTTGGAGCCGGGGGCGCTCGGCGCTGTTATATGAGGGGCAGGGACGCAAACTGGTGCTGGCCCTGAAACACGGGGACCGGACTGAAATCGCCATGACCGCCGCGGTTTGGCTTGAACGCGCAGCGCAACCGCTTTTGCAGGATAATCCGGTCATCTGCCCAGTGCCGCTGCATTGGACGCGGCTGCTGAAGCGCAAGTACAACCAGTCTGCACTGCTGGCAGAGGCGCTGGCGGGACGCGCGGGTTTGGAGCATTGCCCGGACTTGCTGCGCCGAATCCGGCAAACACCTGCGCTGGAGGGCAAGACGCGGGACCAGCGCTATCAGCTGCTGGGGTCTGCGATCTGCGCGCATCCGGGCCGGCTGGACAGGATCAGGGGCCGCAGCGTGCTGATCGTGGATGACGTGATGACTTCTGGCGCGACGCTCAGCGCCTGCACTGACGCCTGCCTGCGGGCCGGCGCAGCCGAGGTGCGGGTGGCGGTACTGGCCCGGGTCACGCAAACGTGAGGCATTCCGCCTGCCTCTGGCAATTGTTGCAATGAATCCCCAATTCCTCCACAACCTTCGAAACCAGAATATGGGGTCCTGAATGAAAACGGTTGAAATCTACACCTCGCCTCTGTGCGGCTACTGCCATGCGGCCAAACGGTTGCTGAACCAGAAAGGCGTGGCTTTTTCCGAAGTTAACGTTCTGGAGCAGCCGGAGCGCAAGGCAGAGATGATCCAGCGCGCCAACGGCGGCCGCACAGTGCCGCAGATCTTCATCGGCGATACCCACGTGGGCGGCTGTGACGACCTTTTTGCGCTGGAACAGGCGGGAAAGCTCGACCCGCTGCTGGCGGCCTGATCCCGGAGAGACACAATGCGCGCAGCTCTGCTTCAGATGACATCCACCGATAATCCGGCTGAAAACCTGGAAACGGTGAAAGCAATGATGGCGGAGGCTGTGCGCGGCGGGGCCGGTTTTGTGCTGACCCCTGAGGTCACCAATTGCCTCTCCGGCAGCCGGACCCATCAGAATGGCGTTCTTTGCCACGAGGAGGGCGACCCGACCCTGGCCGCCCTGCGGGAAGAGGCGTCCAAGCACGGGGTCTGGCTGCTGCTGGGCTCGCTGGGGGTCAAGACCCAAGACGCGGACGGCCGCTTTGCCAACCGGCAGTTCCTGATCAGCCCGCAGGGGGAAATCACCGCGCGCTATGACAAGATCCACATGTTTGATGTGGAGGTTACGCCGGAAGAAACCTACCGCGAGTCCGATGGCTACCGCCCGGGCACCAAAGCCGTCGTGGCAGCAACACCCTTTGCCAACATCGGCATGACCATCTGTTACGATGTGCGCTTTCCGCACCTCCACCGGGCGCTGGCCAAAGGCGGGGCGCAGATCCTTACGGTGCCGGCGGCGTTCTCCTATGTGACGGGCGAGGCGCATTGGCATTCGCTGCTGCGCGCCCGGGCAATCGAGACCGGCTGTTTCGTGCTGGCACCGGCGCAGACCGGCACGCACCCGGCCTCGCGCGGGCCCAGCCGCAAGACCTATGGCCATTCTCTGGCTGTCGCTCCCTGGGGCGAGGTGCTGGCGGATGCGGGCCAGGACCCGGGCGTGACGTACGTTGATCTCGACCTCGAAAAAGTGGCAGAAGCACGCAAGCGTGTGCCTTCCCTGACCCACGACCGGGAGTTCGACGGACCCTGATGGATGAAACCCATTCCCTGGCGGTATCGCTGTTCAGCGAGATACTTATGGCTGACCAGCTGGCCCGGTCACGCCTCAGCAAGGTGCTGCCTAAGGGTATGGAGTTGTCACATTTTTCGGTGCTGAACCACCTGGCCCGCGCCGGGCTGGAACGCTCGCCCGCACAACTGGCCAAGGCCTTCCACGTGACACGCGGGGCGATGACCAACACCCTGAGCAAGCTGGAAGTCGCGGGATATATCCATGTCCGCCCCGATTGGGATGATGCGCGGCGCAAGATGGTGGCAATCAGCCCGGCAGGCAAACAGGCCCGCGATGCGGCGCTGGCGGGGATCATTCCGGTGATCTCAGAAGTGGTCGGGGAGCTGGGCAGCGACCGGGTCCGGGCCACCTTGCCGATCCTGCGCGAGCTGCGCGGCAAGCTGGAAGAAAGCGGCTGATCCGGCCGGTCCCCGCAACCTGTTGATTGAAATGAGTGCACGAAAAAGAAGGACGCCCGCAAGCAGGCGCCCCTCTTCCCCATCAGTCCCCATCATTCCGTGAGTGGCGGTCCTGGCAACCTTTGGGCGGACCCGCCGGAAACAGCGGTAAGCAATTAGTAAATTCAAGGGCTTTGCCCCAAACGGACCGGGTAACATTCCAAGTCCGTTACCTGACGTTAACAATCAGGGCGGTGCAACTAAAGGGTGCATAAGGATTACCACCTATCCTTAAGGATAGGCGGCCGTGCGGGCAGGGCGATGACAGGGGCGGCTCAGCCGGGCTTCACGCTGGCAGTCACGTAGTTCACCGACAGGTCCCGTTCGGAGATCGACCAATTCCAAGTGATCGGGTTGAACACGAACCCCTTGCGGTCCACCGGCTTCAGTCCGGCCTTGCGCAGCAGTTCGAACAGCTCGTCCGGGGTGATGAACTTGGACCATTCATGGGTCCCGCGCGGCAGCCAGCGCATGATCACCTCGGCACCGATGATGGCCATGGCAAAGCTCTTGGGGTTGCGGTTGATGGTCGAGCAGATCTCCAGCCCGCCGGGCTTCAGCAACTGCTGCGTCGCGGTCAGATAGCTGAGCGGATCAGCCACATGCTCCACCACTTCCATGTTGAGCACCACGTCGAACTGCTCGCCAGCCCCGGCCAGCGCTTCGGCAGTGGTGTGGCGGTAGTCGATCTCCAGCCCGGATTGCTCCGCATGGATACGCGCGACCGGCAGGTTGCCCTCGGCGGCATCAGCGCCCACAACCGTGGCGCCCAGCCGCGCCATTGGCTCGCTCAGCAAGCCGCCGCCGCAGCCGATATCCAGCAGCCGCAGCCCCTCAAACGGGTTCCGTGACGTCAGGTCGCGGCTGAATTCGGCGGCAATCTGCTTGGTGATGTAGTCGAGCCGGCACGGGTTCAGCATGTGCAGGGGCTTGAATTTGCCATGCGGATCCCACCACTCCGCCGCCATCGCCTCGAATTTGGCGATTTCCGCTGGGTCGACCGTGGATTGAGGCGCTTGCATTCCTGTCTCCGTGTGCTCTTTTGTAGTCTGACGTCTCACTAAGGTCAGTAATGGATAGATACCCGGACCAAAAGCGCGCAGTGCATTATCTTTACCCGCCGGTCGAGCCCTTTGACCAGCGCATGATCGACGCAGGCCAAGGGCACCGTATATATGCAGAGCAGAGCGGGAATCCAAACGGCATACCCGTGATTGTGTGCCACGGCGGCCCCGGCGGCGGCAGCAGCCCGGCGATGCGGCGCTATTTCGATCCCGATGTCTACCGGATCATTCTGTTTGACCAGCGCGGCTGCGGACGATCGCGCCCCTATGCCTCCTGCGAGGACAACACCACCTGGCATCTGGTCGCGGATATGGAGCTGATTCGCCGCCAGATCGGCATCGAGTCATGGATCTTGTTCGGTGGCAGCTGGGGGGCGACCCTGGCGCTGATCTATGCCCAGACCCACCCCGACCGGGTGCAGCAGATGATCCTGCGCGGCGTCTTCCTGATGACCAAGGCTGAGCTTGACTGGTTCTATGGCGGCGGCGCCGGCAAATTCTGGCCTGAAACCTGGGCCAAATTCGTCTCGCTGATCCCCGATGGCGAGCGCAATGACATGATCGGCGCCTATCACAAGCGGCTGTTTTCCGGAAATCTGGACGAAGAAGTGCGCTATGGCCGCGCCTGGTCGTCGTGGGAAAACGCGCTGGCGTCCGTGCATTCCAACGGCCAAAGTGGCGAAAGCCCCGGGGACTACGCCCGCGCCTTTGCCCGGCTGGAAAACCATTATTTCCGCAATGGCGGCTTCCTCGATTACGACGGTCAGATCCTTGCCAACATGGGGCGGATCTCCCATATCCCCGGCGTGATCGTGCAGGGCCGCTATGACATGATCTGCCCGCCGTCTTCCGCCTGGCGCCTGAATGAGCTGTGGCCAAACGCGGAGTTGAAGATGGTGCGCAATGCAGGCCATGCTTTGTCCGAGCCGGGAATCAGCGCAGAGCTGGTCCGGGCGATGGACCGGATTGCAGGAGAGCTTGTGCCATGACGCGCATCGACCGCCGCGCGCTGTTCACCTCGGGTGCTGCCGCTGCCCTGCTGGCGGCTGCCGGCGGATCGGTCCATGCTTCGCCAAAGGCCGGCGGCGTGCTTCGGCTGGCGGTTCCGCGCGATGGCGGGATGCTGGAACAGGCCGCCCGCGGCGCGATTTATGACACGCTGACCGAAATCGCCCCGGACGGGCTGCTGCGCGGCGAGCTGGCCACAGGCTGGCACTCGACAGCGGATGCCCGGACTTGGACCTTCAACTTGCGTGAAGGGGTGGCGTTTCACGATGGCAGCCCGCTGACGGCGGATGATGCTGCCACCTCGCTCTTGGCGCAGGGAATCACCGGTGCAGAGGTGCAGGCCATTACCGCGCTAGGCAGCCATCAGCTGCTGGTGGAGCTGTCGCAGCCCAACCCGCATCTGCCCTACTTGCTGGCCAGCGCCGATCAGATGATTGCGGCCGGCGGCAATCTCCCCATGCCGCTGTCAATTGCGATGGGCACCGGCTGCTACAAAGTGGAGCGTGCCCAGGAAGGCCGGCATTTCCGCGCGTCCAGGGTGGCGGATCACTACAAGGCCGGAACTGCCGGGTGGGCGGATGCGGTGGAGATCATCGTGATCCCCGACGCGGCTGTCCGGGCTGAGGCTTTGCGTGATGGTTATGTAGACGTGGCGGCCCTGCCGGAACCGCGCGGACTGCTGCGCCGGGGCGAGTTTTTGTATCACCCTTCGTCCAGCGATATGGCACTGGCTGCCCGGCACAACGTCGGTATCCCGCGCAAGGTGGGCCAACGCGCGCCGCTGGATGACGGCCGCATTGCCGAGCGTTGGTGGATGATCTGAGTTCAGATCCCTTCCGCAATTTGCCGTTCATATTCCCCGGCATCAAACCAGCCGCGTGATTCGGCGACTTTTCCTTCAGCGTCGAGATCCCACTCTTCCCATCCCGGCACTCTTACCTTTTGACCGGTTCCAGAGTGGGTTCCTTCCAGTGTCCAGCCGAACATAACGTGATTTCCGGCGACACGAAGGTGGTCAAGCAATACGATCAAATCCGGAAATTCCGCATAAAACCCTGCAGCCATTTCTGAAACTGCTTTGCGTCCCTCAATCGGATCTCCTCGGTTGATTGTGATGGAGCCGTTCTCGGCGTAGTGGGATGCAACAGCGTCCGGATCACCGGAACTCCAAGCCTCCGCATACTTTCTTGCCGTATCCGCTATATTCATTGTCCCGCTCCTCTTTTCCGTCACCATCCAACGATATCATTCACGTTCGGCATTGTGGGATCGTTTCCCTTGCAGTTTTCCCCAATCCCCCCTATATGGCTTTGACAACAGCGGCGCGTTGAACCTCTGGCTCAAGGCTCCACCGGGAATTTCGACGGGCCGCGCGCCCGTTTTTTTGTGTTTGCAGGTTCGCGCCTGCCGCTCCAAGTGGAGGTCTGATGACCAACGACCTGATTGCCAAAGCTGCCATCGACCGGCGCCTGGCCGAGATCGTCACCCCGGTGATCGAGGATCTGGGCTATGAGCTGGTGCGAATCCGGCTGATGTCTGGTAAGTCGACAACGCTGCAGATCATGGCCGATAAGCCCAACGGCGGCATCGAGGTGGATGATTGCGCCGATATCTCGAATGCCGTCAGCGCGGTGCTGGACGTCGAGGACCCGATCATCGACGCCTATGCCCTGGAGGTCTCCAGCCCGGGCATTGACCGTCCGCTGACTCGGATGAAAGACTTCGAGATGTTCGAGGGCTACGAAGCCAAGCTCGAAACCGCCGAGATGGTCGGCGGCCGCCGCCGCTTCAAGGGCGAGCTGGCAGGCACCGAAGAAGACGAAGTCCTGATCAACATCGAGGATCAGGGCGAGACCGTGACCATCGGACTGAAGTTCGACTGGCTGAGCGATGCCAAGCTGGTTCTGACCGATGATCTGATCAAGGAAATGCTGCGTCAGCGCAAAGAGGCCGGGACGCTCAACGAAGACGCATTCGACGAAATCGAGACCGAAGAGTCCGAAGAGGAGAAAAAGTAATGGCTATCACCTCTGCAAACCAGCTGGAGCTGTTGCAAACCGCCGAGGCCGTGGCGCGCGAAAAGATGATCGACCCGGGGCTGGTGATCGAGGCGATGGAAGAGAGCCTCGCCCGTGCGGCCAAAAGCCGCTATGGCGCCGAGATGGATATCCGGGTGTCGATCGACCGCAAGACCGGCCGCGCCACCTTTACCCGCGTGCGCACCGTTGTGGCGGATGAGGAGCTGGAGAACTACCAGGCCGAAATGACCGTTGAGCAGGCGCGCCAGTACATGGCGAACCCCGAGGTGGGCCAGACCTATGTCGAGGAAGTGCCGCCGGTTGAAATGGGCCGGATCGCCGCCCAGTCGGCCAAGCAGGTGATCCTGCAGAAGGTCCGCGAAGCAGAGCGCGACCGCCAGTACGAAGAGTTCAAGGACCGCGCCGGCACCATCATCAACGGCCTGGTCAAGCGCGAGGAATACGGCAACGTCATCGTCGATGTGGGCGCTGGCGAAGCGATCCTGCGCCGCAACGAGAAGATCGGCCGTGAAAGCTACCGCCCGAACGACCGCGTGCGCTGCTACATCAAGGACGTGCGCCGCGAGCCGCGCGGCCCGCAGATCTTCCTGTCGCGCACCGCGCCGGAGTTCATGGCTGAACTGTTCAAGATGGAAGTGCCGGAAATCTATGACGGCATCATTGAGATCAAGGCGGTCGCCCGCGACCCCGGTTCGCGCGCCAAGATTGCTGTTGTCTCCTACGATGGCTCGATCGACCCGGTCGGCGCCTGTGTGGGTATGCGCGGCTCCCGCGTGCAGGCCGTCGTGAACGAGCTGCAGGGCGAGAAGATCGACATCATCCCGTGGAACGAAGATCAGCCGACCTTCCTGGTTAACGCGCTGCAGCCCGCGGAAGTCTCCAAGGTGGTGCTGGACGAGGAAGCTGGTAAGATCGAAGTTGTGGTGCCGGAAGAGCAGCTGTCGCTCGCCATCGGCCGCCGCGGTCAGAACGTGCGCCTGGCGTCGCAGCTGACCAACCTCGACATCGACATCATGACCGAGGAAGAAGAATCGGCCCGCCGCCAGAAGGAATTCGAGGCGCGCACGAAATTGTTCATGGAGACCCTTGATCTGGACGAGTTCTTTGCCCAGCTTCTGGTGTCTGAGGGCTTTACCAACCTGGAAGAGGTTGCCTATGTCGAGCTCGACGAACTGCTGGTCATTGACGGTGTTGACGAAGGCACCGCCGAAGAGCTGCAGGCGCGTGCCCGCGACTATCTGGAAGCCCAAGCCAAGGCAGCGCTGGATGCAGCCCGTGAGCTTGGCGCCGAGGATAGCCTGATCCAGTTCGAGGGCCTGACCCCGCAGATGGTCGAAGCGCTGGCCAAAGACGATGTGAAATCGCTGGAAGATTTCGCCACCTGCGCTGACTGGGAGCTGGCCGGCGGCTGGACCTCCGATGGCGGTGAGCGGGTCAAGGATGACGGCATCCTGGAGCCCTTCGGCGTGTCGCTGGAAGAGGCGCAGGACATGGTCATGACCGCGCGCATCATGCTGGGCTGGGTGGATCCGGCTGAGCTGGAAGCGGAAGCGGCGGAAGACGAAGACGCTGGCGAAGAGGAAAGCGAAGCCTGATCCCGGGCTTTGCAGAGGAGACCTGAATGACACGCGGCGGCGTTCAAAAAGACCGGTCCGAAGGCAGCGAGCGCAAGTGCATCGCAACCGGCGATACCGAGCCCAAACAGGGACTCATCCGTTTTGTGATGGGGCCCGAAGGCCAGGTCGTGCCCGATGTGATGGGCAAGCTGCCGGGCCGCGGCGTCTATGTGGCCTCCAGCCGCGCGGCGCTGGAAACCGCCGTCAAAAAGAAGCTGTTCGCCCGCGGCTTCAAATCGCAGGTCCAGGTCTCCGCCGGGCTTGCCGGAGAGGTGGAGGACCAGGTGGTCCGCCGCCTGGTCGGGCTGATCAGCCTGGCGCGCAAGTCGGGCGACGCGGTGGCCGGGTATGAAAAGGTCAAGGACTGGCTGGCCAAGGAACAGGCCCGGGTGCTGATCCAGGCCTCTGACGGGTCGGGCCGCGGAAAGTCGAAGCTGAGCACGCCCTACAAGGGCAAATTCATCGGCTGCCTCACGGCGGACGAGCTGGGAATGGCATTTGGGCGCCAAACTGTGATACATGCCGCCCTCGCCTCTGGCGGACTCAGCAAACGTGTTGTAGATGAGGCGCAACGACTGCAAGGTTTGCGCGAAATGGTGGGCGGCAGCGGCCGCACGGAAGGATAAGTAGCTTTATGAGCGATAGTGACGGCAAAAAGACACTGGGTCTGCGTGGGAGTTCCCGTCCGGGGAACGTGAAACAGAGTTTCAGCCATGGACGGACCAAGAATGTCGTAGTGGAAACCAAGCGCAAGCGCGTGGTGGTTCCCAAGCCGGGTGCGGCCAAAAGCGGCAGCGGTGCTGCACCGGCAGCGTCCGGATCCCGCCGGCCTGCCGGCATCAGCGACGCAGAGATGGAGCGCCGCCTGAAGGCGCTGCAGGCCGCCAAGGCCCGCGAGGCGGAAGAAACCGCGCAGCGTGAAGCCGAGGAAAAGGCCCGCGCCGAAGAGCGTGAGCGCCGCCGCGCCGAAGCGGAAGCCAAGGAACGCGAGCAGCGCGAAGCCGAAGAACGCGCCCGCCAGAAAGCCGAAGAGGAAGAGCGCAAGCGCGCCGAGGAAGCGGAGGCCGCCAAACGGGCTGCCGCTGCGCCTGCGCCTGCCCCCAAGGCAGAGCGTCCGGCACCGAACAAACCGGCTCCGGCTGCAACTCCGCGCAAGTCCGAGCGAGAGCGCGATCAGCGCCCGTCCCGCGGCAAGGGCCGTGACGACAACCGCCGCTCCGGCAAGCTGACGCTTGGCCAGGCTACTGGCGGCGAAGGCAACCGCCAGCGTTCGATGGCAGCAATGAAGCGCAAGCAAGAGCGTGCGCGCCAGAAGGCTATGGGCGGCTCGGTCGAGCGGGAAAAGGTTGTGCGCGATGTGCAGCTGCCGGAGACCATCGTGGTTTCCGAGCTGGCCAACCGTATGGCTGAACGCGTTGCCGATGTGGTGAAATCGCTCATGCAGATGGGTATGATGGTCACCCAGAACCAGTCGATCGACGCCGATACCGCCGAACTGATCATCGAGGAATTCGGCCACAAGGTGACCCGTGTCTCCGACGCCGACGTCGAGGACGTGATCAAGGAGGTCGAGGACAAGGACGAGGATCTGAAGCCGCGTCCGCCGGTCATCACCATCATGGGCCACGTCGACCACGGCAAGACCTCGCTGCTGGATGCAATCCGTGACGCCCGCGTTGTGGCTGGCGAAGCCGGCGGCATCACCCAGCACATCGGCGCCTATCAGGTGACGACCGAAAGCGGTACCGTGCTGAGCTTCCTGGATACCCCGGGCCACGCGGCCTTCACCTCGATGCGCTCGCGCGGTGCGCAGGTGACCGATATCGTGGTTCTGGTTGTCGCTGCGGACGACGCGGTGATGCCGCAGACCGTCGAGGCGATCAACCACGCCAAGGCGGCCGGAGTCCCGATGATTGTGGCGATCAACAAGATCGACAAGCCGGCTGCGGACCCGACCAAAGTGCGCACCGACTTGCTGCAGCACGAAGTTGTCGTGGAAGCCATGTCCGGCGAAGTGCAGGATGTGGAAGTTTCCGCCGTCACCGGTCAGGGCCTCGACGAGCTGCTGGAAGCCATTGCGCTGCAAGCGGAAATCCTGGAGCTGAAAGCCAACCCCGACCGCGCCGCACAAGGCGCCGTGATCGAGGCGCAGCTGGACGTGGGCCGCGGCCCCGTGGCCACCGTTCTGGTTCAGAACGGCACCCTGCGCCAGGGCGACATCTTTGTTGTGGGTGAGCAGTACGGCAAGGTCCGTGCGCTGATCAACGACAAGGGCGAGCGGGTTGAGGAAGCCGGTCCGTCGGTTCCGGTCGAAGTGCTGGGCCTGAATGGCACCCCGGAAGCGGGCGACGTTCTGAACGTCACCGAAACCGAAGCCCAGGCGCGCGAAATCGCCGAGTACCGCGAACAGGCGGCCAAGGACAAGCGCGCCGCAGCCGGTGCAGCGACCACGCTGGAGCAGCTGATGGCCAAGGCCAAGGAAGACGAGAACGTCTCCGAGCTGCCGATCCTGGTCAAGGCCGACGTGCAGGGCTCTGCCGAGGCCATCGTTCAGGCGATGGAAAAGATCGGTAACGAGGAGGTGCGCGTGCGCGTGCTGCACTCGGGCGTCGGTGCGATCACCGAAACCGATGTCGGCCTTGCCGAAGCCTCCGGTGCGCCGATCATGGGCTTCAACGTCCGTGCCAATGCCTCCGCCCGCAATACCGCGAACCAAAAGGGCGTGGAGATCCGCTACTATTCGGTGATCTATGACCTGGTGGATGATGTTAAGGCGGCCGCCTCCGGCCTGCTGTCGGCGGAGATCCGCGAGAACTTCATCGGCTATGCGCAGATCAAGGAAGTCTTCAAGGTCACCGGCGTTGGCAAGGTTGCCGGCTGTCTGGTCACCGAAGGCGTTGCCCGCCGCTCGGCCGGCGTGCGCCTGCTGCGCGACAACGTGGTGATCCACGAAGGCACGCTGAAGACCCTGAAGCGCTTCAAAGACGAAGTCGCCGAGGTTCAGTCCGGTCAGGAATGCGGTATGGCGTTCGAGAACTACGACGATATCCGTCCGAACGACGTGATCGAGATCTTCGAGCGCGAGGAAGTGACCCGCACCCTCGACTGATCAGTTTGCGATCCGGAAAGCGGAAAGGCCCTGGCGCAGATGCCGGGGCCTTTTTTATTGCGCGGGGCAGGTAAAGCCGGCGCCGGGAAGCTCGTGCAGCAGCTGACGAAGCGTCTGGGGTTCGGCGGCCGGCTCTTACTGGGGCTGGCGGCCGATCGTAACAGGCCCTTCGCTGCTGCATAGCCACAGTGCCCGTGTCGGCCTTTGAATGGAAGCTGGCGAAAGGACGGCCTTCCGTAGCAAACGGACAGGCGTCCTATCCTGAAAGTCAGGTTCCGCGACAGGCATTTCCTGGCAGAGAGCCTGTAAGGAAAAGGGCAGCTGATGTCAGCTGCCCCTTCTTTCTGCCTGACGTGCGTGAGTGGCGGCTCAGGCGGCTGGTGTCACTGGCTGACCCTGATAGGTCTTCGAGCCAACCCGCACCGCGATTCTCCCATCCGGGAGTGCCCGTATGAAGCTGCCTTGAACGAGGGAAAACTTGCCTACTGCGATTGTTCTAAGCATGGTCTGATCCCGCCTATTTGCAATTCAGGGTAGTGGCTTGCTCCGTGTACTCATGCTTGCTGAGATTGATTAACAAAGCATTACCCATGCGGGCGGCAGCAGTTAAATGCCCGGTAAACCGCGGAAAACCGGACCTGCCGGGCAGTCTGGAGGACGGGGCCGGGCGTCTTACAGCCAGTCGCGCAGGATCGGGATCAGCGGGATATCGGCCGGCGGCATCGGAAAGTCGCGCAGGTCCTGCGGGCGCACCCATTTCAGGGTCTGGCCTTCCTTGGCTTGCGGAATGCCTTCCCACTTGCGGCAGGCAAACAGCGGCATCAGCAGGTGAAAATCCTCGTAAGAGTGGCTGGCAAAGGTCAGCGGCGCCAGGCAAGAGGCCCAAGTGCCGATCCCCAGCTCCTCATGCAGCTCGCGGATCAAAGCGGCTTCCGGCGTTTCGCCCGCCTCGATCTTGCCGCCGGGAAACTCCCACAGGCCCGCCATCGATTTCCCCTCGGGGCGCTGCGCCAGCAGAACCCTCCCATCCGCATCAATGAGCGCAACAGCCGATACCAGAACCGTTTTCATGACCGGTAATCCGCGTTGATTGAGATGTACTGATGGGTCAGATCGCAGGTCCAGACAGTGGCCTGGCCGCTGCCGAGGCCCAGATCCACCTTGATGGTGATCTCCTGCTTCTTCATCTCCGCCGCGCCCAGCTCTTCCTTGTAGCCGGGCGAGACCCAGCCCTTTTCCGCGACCAGAACATCACCAAAGGAGATCGACAGCAGGTCACGGTCCGCTGCGGCGCCGGACTTGCCGATCGCCATAACCACACGGCCCCAGTTCGGGTCCTCGCCGGCAATGGCGGTCTTCACCAGCGGCGAGTTGGCAATCGCCAGGCCGTGCACCTTGGCATCGGTGTCTGAGGCGGCACCGGTCACCTGGATTTCCACGAACTTGCTTGCACCTTCACCGTCGCGCACCACCTGGTGCGCCAGGTCCAGCATGACCCGTTCCAGCCCGGACGCAAACTCCGCGTTTCCGGTGGCATCCACGCCGGAGGCGCCCGTTGCGCACAGCATCAGGCTGTCGGAGGTGGAGGTGTCGCTGTCCACGGTGATGCAGTTGAAGGTCCGGTTGCAGATCTCTGCCAGCTGCGCCTGCAGCGCCGCCTGCTCCACCTTGGCGTCAGTAAAGATATAGACCAGCATCGTCGCCATGTCCGGCGCGATCATGCCGGAACCTTTGGCAATGCCGGCTATCTTGATGGTTTTGCCCTCAATCCCGACCGTGGCGCTGGCGCCTTTGGCAAAGGTGTCGGTGGTCATGATCGCCCTGGCGGCGCCTTCCAGCGCGGTTTCGTCCAAGGCATCGTTCAGCTCACTGATCTTCGCGACGATGCGGTCGTGCGGCAGCGGCTCGCCGATTACACCGGTAGACGCGGTAAAGACGCGCTCCGCCGGCAGGCCTGTTGCTGCGGCGACAGCAGAGGTGATCTCTGCCACCGAGGTTTGCCCGTGATGGCCGGTAAAGGCATTGGAGTTGCCCGAGTTCACCAGGATTGCCGCGCCGGCATCCGCGCCGCCGCCCAGCTTGGCCTGGCAGTCCCGCACCGGGGCCGACCGGGTCTTGGAGCGGGTGAACACCCCGGCAACAGTGGTGCCCGGATCCATCACCGCCAGCATCACATCTGTCCGGCCTTGGTACTTCACCCCGGCAGCGGCAGCGGCAAAGCGCACCCCTTTGACGACCGGCAGAGCGGGAAAGCTGGCAGGGGCCAGCGGCGAGACGGGCAGGGATTTCGCCATGATCAGTTCCTTACCAGGCTGAGGTCTTGGAGAATGGCCGGGTCCAGATCCTCGATTTCGGGCCGTTCGATCTCGGCCGCGGCGGTCAGTTCGTTGACGCGTGCCTCCACCGCCCTCTGGCGCAGTTCGCCGGCAATTTGCTCGCGCACTTCTTCGAACTCAGGGGCCTCGGTCTTGCGGCGCTCATGCAGCAGGATCACGTGCCAGCCGAACTGGGTCTGCACCGGAGCGGAGACCTCGCCAGAGCGCAGTTCCATCACCGCTTCTTCGAATTCCGGCACCATGCGGCCAGCGGTGAACCAGCCCAGATCGCCGCCGCTGGGGCCGGAGGGTCCAGTGGACTGCTCCTTGGCGAGGGTGGCAAAATCGGCGCCGTCGTCCAGCTCCTTGATGACGTCCAGCGCGTCCGCCTCGGTTTCAACCAGAATATGGGCGGCGTGGAATTCATCGCCGCCGTCGCCGGAGGAATACTTCTCGTCATAGGCCGCGCGCAGCGCCTCTTCGCCGCTGGCATTGTCCATTACCGTCTCAAGCACATCGGCCGCCAGCATCGCGCGCTCTTCGTTTTCGACCGACAGCTCCACGTAATGGGGCACCTCGCCATGCAGCTGCTGTTTCAGCGCCGTCTGCTGCACCAGCTGATCGAGGATCGCGTTAAACAGCACGTCATCCGGCAGCTGCTTGTACTGCGCCGGCAGGTTTTCGCGTGCCATGATCATATGGCCGATGGTGATTTCCTCGCCATTGACCGCGGCGACCACCGTGTTGGCATGCGGCGCGGCGACTGCCGCAAGCGGAAGCGCTGCGCAGGCCGCCACTGCCATACCGCACAGAAATGTGAGACCTTTACGCATAGAAACCTTCCTATTCTTTGGCCGCCGGGGGGCGTGCCGTTGACACTCCAAACCCTGCCGCTTACATCGCTTTGAGGCCATTGGCAGGACCGTCTTTCCACCTTTGTTTATGGGTTGCGGACACGGCGGGCAAGCCTGCCCGATGCAAAGGCCGGAGATAGGATCGCTGGAGAAAACATGCTTGGTTTCGGAACACTCGCCAAAAAGGTTTTCGGTACGCCGAACGACCGTAAGATCAAGGCGACACGGCCGCTGATCGCACAGATCAACGCGCTGGAGGATGAGTTCGCGAAGCTCAGCGATGACGGGCTGATCGGAAAGACCGAAGAACTGCGCAAGCGCGCCCTGGGCGGCGAAAGCCTGGACGCTCTGCTGCCGGAGGCCTTTGCCAACGTGCGCGAAGCGGCCAAGCGGGCCTTGGGTCTGCGCGCTTTTGATACCCAGCTGATGGGCGGCGTATTCCTGCACCAGGGCAACATCTCCGAGATGAAGACCGGCGAGGGCAAAACCCTCGTGGCGACTTTCCCGGCCTATCTGAACGCGCTGACCGGCAAGGGCGTGCATGTGGTCACCGTGAACGAATACCTGGCCAAGCGCGACAGCGAATGGATGGGCAAGGTGTTCGCCCAGCTTGGCATGACCACCGGCGTGATCTGGTCCGGCCAGGCCGACCCGGAAAAGCAGGCTGCCTATGGCTGCGACGTCACCTATGCCACCAACAACGAGCTGGGCTTTGATTACCTGCGCGACAACATGAAACCGTCGCTGGATCAGGTGTTCCAGAAGCAGCACAACTTTGCCATCGTCGACGAGGTGGACTCGATCCTGATCGACGAGGCCCGGACGCCGCTGATCATCTCCGGCCCGGCTGAAGACCGCTCGGAGCTCTATTCGACCATCGACAAGATTATCCCGCTCCTGTCGGAGGAGCACTATGAGATCGACGAGAAAACCCGCGGCGTGACTTTTACCGAGGACGGCAACGAGTATCTCGAGCAGACGCTGCGCGAGCATGGGCTGCTGGAAGAAGAGGCCTCGCTTTACGATCCGGAAAGCACCACTGTGGTGCACCACGTGAACCAGGCGCTGCGCGCGCACAAGCTGTTCCAGCGCGACAAGGATTACATCGTCCGCGACGGCCAGGTGGTGCTGATCGACGAATTCACCGGCCGCATGATGCCGGGCCGCCGCCTGTCCGAAGGGTTGCACCAGGCCATCGAGGCCAAGGAAGACGTGCAGATTCAGCCGGAAAACACCACCCTGGCGTCTGTGACTTTCCAGAACTACTTCCGCCTTTATGACAAGCTGTCGGGCATGACCGGCACCGCGATGACCGAGGCCGAAGAATTTGCCGAAATCTACAGCCTCGGCGTGGTCGAAGTGCCGACCAATCGCCCGATCGCTCGGGTCGACGAAGACGATCAGGTCTACCGTACCGCCCGCGAGAAATACGAGGCGATGATCAAGGAGGCCAAAAAGGCGCATGAAAAGGGCCAGCCGGTTCTCCTGGGCACCACCTCGATCGAGAAATCCGAACTGCTGAGCCAGTTGCTCGAGAAGGAAGGCATCCAGCACAACGTGCTGAACGCCCGCCACCACGAGCAGGAAGCGCAGATCGTTGCCGATGCCGGCCGCTTCGGCGCGGTGACCATCGCCACCAACATGGCCGGCCGCGGCACTGACATTCAGCTGGGCGGCAACGTCGAGTTGAAGGTGCTGGAGGCGCTGGAGGCAAACCCAGAGGCCGACCCGGCCGAGCTGCGCGCGGCTGAGGAAGCCAAGCACGCCGAAGAAAAGCAGAAGGTTCTCGACGCCGGCGGCCTGTTTGTGATGGCGTCGGAGCGCCACGAAAGCCGCCGCATCGACAACCAGCTACGCGGCCGCTCCGGCCGTCAGGGCGACCCGGGCCGCACCCGCTTTTACCTCAGCCTCGAAGACGACCTGATGCGCATCTTCGGCTCCGAGCGGCTGGACAAGCTGCTGTCGTCGCTGGGCATGAAGGAGGGCGAGGCGATCATTCACCCCTGGGTGAACAAGTCGCTGGAACGCGCCCAGGCCAAGGTTGAGGGCCGCAACTTCGACATGCGCAAGAACGTGCTGAAGTTCGACGACGTGATGAACGACCAGCGCAAGGTGATCTTCAGCCAGCGCCGCGAGATCATGGCGGCGGAAGACCTGTCCGAGATCGTCGATGACATGCGCCACGAGGTGATCGACGACCTGCTCGACACTCACATGCCACCCAAGACCTATGCCGACCAGTGGGACACCGCGGGCCTGCAGGAACAGGTGCGCGAAATGCTGGGCGTCGAGGTGCCGGTGGCCGAATGGGCTGCCGAGGAAGGCGTCGATGACGAACAGATCCGCGAGCGCCTGGTGGAAGCCTCCGACAAGCTGATGGCGGAAAAGGCCGAAGCCTTTGGCCCGGAAAACATGCGCAACATCGAAAAGCAGGTGCTGCTGCAGACCATCGACAAGAAATGGCGCGAACACCTGCTGACGCTGGAGCATCTGCGCTCTGTGGTCGGTTTCCGCGGCTATGCGCAGCGCGATCCGCTGAACGAGTACAAGAACGAAAGCTTCCAGCTGTTTGAAAGCATGCTCGACTCCCTGCGGGAGGAAGTGTCCCAGCAGCTGAGCCGGGTGCGTCCGATGACCGAGGAAGAGCAGCAGCAGATGCTGATGGAAATGGCAGCCCGGCAGGCCGCGATGCAGAAGATGGCGGCCGAGCCTGCCCCTGCTGAAGCCGCGGCAGAAGACCCCGCACCGGGGTTTGTCGAAGATGACCCCTCCACTTGGGGCAACCCGTCGCGAAACGACAAATGCCCGTGCGGTTCCGGCAAAAAGTTCAAGCACTGCCACGGCAGCCTCGCCTGACCGCATGGTATGAATTCTCAGGTTCCTGCCCAAAGCCGGAGCCTGCCACCCGGCCGCGGA